>JBCCIK010000093.1:0-13686 GCA_039028255.1 Pseudomonadota bacterium
CCCCGAGTCTTTCGAGCTGCTTTTGAAATCAGCCGATCAGGCGCTGTATGCTGCAAAAAAGGCCGGGCGCAATCAGGTCAGGATGCTGCAAAATGCTGCCTGATCGCGTCAGTCCTTTTTGTGACGGCCCCGCGGTCCGCGTTCGACCACATCTTCAAGCCGCTCAGCATAAATCTGGCGCTCTGCGTCGGACATCAAAGACACGCGTTCCAGCCATCGCGCCTGCAACGTAGCCTGAAGCTCAGCCGAAGACTGAGCCTGTTGCTGCAAAAGAAGCTCGACCGCAAGCGGATCGAACGGTGTGGCTGTCAGCGCGTCGCTGAGATCTTGAAAGCCCTGACGCCGATCCAGCGAGCCGTTCTTGTGCAGTCCGAACAATTCACTGCGCATCGCCTTTCTGTCGTCTTTTGGCAGCGCGCGGTACAAGGCCGGACCAAAGCCCGGGGGCGCCTTGGCGTGATCGCTGCCTTTCAGCCGCAGGACCGTTCCAGCCGCTATTCCGACAATCAGAAGGTTCAGAGCCAGTGAGATGACCAGAACCACGGGCACCCAGCCACGTTTGGGTTTTGCTTGTTCGCTCATTCCGTGGCCTCCAGGAAAGTGGTGTCAAAGCCAAGATCAGCCACCAGATAACTTGTATCCTGCGATACCAGTAAATTGGCAGGATCAGGCAGAAAGGCCGGAGCTGAAAATCCGATCCAGACCCCGGCGGCGCTGGCCGCCACCAAACCGCCAAAACCCTGCCAACCTCCGATCCCGTCAAGAAACCGGACCCACAGCGCGCGTTTCACAGGGGTTTGGCGCACCATGCGCGCTTGCAGCACACGTTCGGCATCGGTCTGGATGCGCAAGGCAAGATCATCCGGCACGTCCGGGCGATCCTGCCGGGCCCGAGCAAACATGTGATCCAGTTCCATATCTTCGTCAGACATCGTCATACCCCAGTTCATCCCGCCGTTCGGCCAAAATTGCGGCCAGTGCCCGTTTCCCCCGTGCGGTCAGACTTTCCACCGCTTCTACCGAAATATCCATGATCCCGGCAATCTCGGGATTGGGAAGTTCTTCGATATGCCGCAACACAACGGCCTGCCGTTGCCGTTCGGGCAAATGCGTCAAGGCGGATTGCAGAGCGTCCCTGCGGGCTTCATCCTGCATGCGCTCGACCACACTGGCTTTGCCATCCTCTGGTTCCGATATGTCGGTCAGCCGGTCGGGCGTTTTCCTGCGTTTAAGATCAACACACAAATTCAATGTCACGCGGTACAGCCACGTCGAAACCTTGGCGTTTCCCGGCACCCAGTCCGGGGCCATCTGCCAAAGCCGCATCATTGCATCCTGCGCGATATCTTCCGCATCGGACCGGTTGCCCAGCATTCGCAGTGCAACCGAATAGCTGCGCGGCGCCAAGCGGTCCGTCAGCAGTCGTGCGGCACTTGCATCGCCATCGGCATACCGCCTCAGCAACACATCGTCGCTGAGGCCATCCGCGGCGCATCCTGCGTCGCGATCGTGTCGAGGATAAGAGGTCAGATCCTCCATCCCGCATCAGTTGGTATCAGAGTCCGCACCACTACGGTTCTTTTTGCGACCCATCTTTTCCCGTGCATCCGTGAATTCCTGTTCCGAGATACCGCCGCTGTTATCAGCGTCGATCCGGTCAAACATCTTGTCAGCCCGGCGCGGTTTCGGCAACTCGTCCTCGCTCAGAAATCCATCACCGTTTGCATCCTGGCGTTCGAACATCTTGGCAACCCGGTCATTTGCGCTTTGCTGTGCCGCCGCCTGCATTTCCTCGACACTCAGCTGACCATCACCGTTGGTATCCGCTGCCGAAAACCGCTGATTGCGGTGGGCCTGTATTTCTTCCTGCGTTACCTGCCCGTCATTGTTTGCATCCAATTCCTGAAACGACGCGGGCATGCGATCCTTGGGACCCGCTGCCAGAACCGACGTTCCTGTGATTGCCACCGCCGAAAGAACAATGGCCGGGATGAATTTCCAGTGCTTCATGTCGATATTCCCTTGTTCGCGCGGCCTGATTGCCGCGGCTCATGGTGTTAAAACGACGATGCGCGCGGATTCCGTCGCGGTTTTTTTTGACTTTTTCGAATTCGGATCGCCGCGTTTGGCTGAACACGGCCGATCACCACCCGATGCAAAGCGACGCACCCCCCTTTAATCTCGTCTGAAACAGGCGCAATATCGCAGCAACAGAAATGCGCGAGATTTTACTATGGATCATACATTAGACGCCGCATCTGCGTCCGAACGCCCAACCTGGCCTGCCCTGCGCAGGGGATTTGGCGGGCGTTGCCCGAAATGTGGCAAAGGCAAGCTGCTGCACAGCTACCTCAAGGTCAATGACCACTGCCCCAACTGTGGTGAGGAGTTTTTTCATCACCGCGCAGACGATGGGCCGGCCTATCTGACGATCCTGCTGGTCGGCCACCTGATGGCACCGGCGCTGCATGTGTCGTATGTACACTTCCGGCCCGATCCTCTGACACTGGCACTGGGCTTTTCCGTGGCCTGCGCTGCATCGTCACTGTACCTGTTGCCACGATTAAAAGGTATGATCGTGGCCTATCAATGGGCACGGCGCATGCACGGGTTCGAAAACGCCGGATAGCGGCATCTT
This sequence comes from Pseudomonadota bacterium, assembly GCA_039028255.1. Lineage (GTDB taxonomy): Bacteria > Pseudomonadota > Alphaproteobacteria > Rhodobacterales > Rhodobacteraceae > Ruegeria. The sequence goes on from JBCCIK010000093.1 coordinate 2,639, forward strand.
GCGAGGCATGGGTACCGACAAAACCGCAATCAGAGACGCAGCGACGGTAATCGTGCTGCGTGACAGGGGAACAGACCCTGCCATTCTGATGGGGCAACGTGGGGCCAATGCGGCATTCATGCCTAACAAGTTCGTTTTTCCCGGTGGCGCCGTCGATCCGGCGGACAGTGATGTTCCTTTTGCCACTGAGCTTTCGTCGGTGTGCAAACAGCGCCTGTCGGAGCATGCGGAACCCGGATTGCCCAAAGCTCTCGCCGCAGCGGCGATCCGAGAGCTTTGGGAAGAAACCGGCCTGGCTCTGGCGCAGCCGGGCGCGTGGTCAGTCACCCCTCCAGATGAGTGGCAGCAGTTTGCAGACCTGGGCCTGATCCCATCGGCCGAACCTTTGCAATTCGTATTCCGGGCTGTTACGCCGCCCGGTCGTCCCCGCCGGTTCGATGCTCGGTTCTTTTTATTGGATGCCGGGTTTATCGATGGTGATCTTGACGATTTCAGCCGTGCCTCGGACGAGCTGTCGCATCTGCAATGGGTCCAGTTGAACCGCGCGCGGGATTTTGATCTGCCCTTTATAACCGAGGTTGCCCTGGCCGAAATCGCAGCCCGGGTCCAGGACCCGGAGCCGCCCGCATCGGTTCCGTTTTATCGCAATGATGACGAGGCCAGTCTGTTTCTTCAGCTCAGGGGTCGCCCCATGCCGGAAACGGACTGAACGCGGATCACTTCATCCGGCTTATCACCACCGTGACCTCGGGTTTCTTGCCGATTTCCTCTTTTGCAGTTTGACGCACGATCCGGCGCATCGCTTCTTCCAGCTTGTCGTCGTCGCGCAGGGTCTTGGCATCGGCGCGCATCAGAAACTGGTTCAGGTCCTCTTCCAACACTTCGACCAGCGCCGCGCGCGAGCTGCCGGTTTCCGGCAGGCCCATCGTATCGCACCACGGTTCGCCCAAAGGTTCATCTTCTTCGTCCAGAATGACCGTGATCGTGACATGCCCGTTCAGCGCCATGCGGATGCGGTCACGCACAATCCCGTCCAGAGCACCGATTTTTACGGTGCCGTCCAGATAGGTGCGGCCTGTTTCCACGTAATCCACAACCCGAGGCGCATTGCCTGACAGATCCAGCATGGTCCCGTTCACCGCAAGAATTCCGGCACGCCCGCCGGCTTCGGCCAATTTTGCATGGGCGCGCAGATGGCGATGTTCACCATGCATCGGGATGACCATCTGCGGATCGACAAGTGCATGCACCTTTTCAAGATCCGGGCGGTTGGCATGGCCCGAGACATGATACAGACCCGAGCTGTCATCAACCACATCCACGCCTTTTTCACTAAGCTGGTTCATGATCACGATCACGCCCCGTTCATTGCCGGGAATGGTTTTCGACGAAAACAGAAACAGATCGCCTTCGGAGAGTTCCAGTCCACGGTACTTTCCGCGGGCCAGCTGGGCACTTGCGGCGCGGCGCTCGCCCTGGCTGCCTGTGACGAGCAGCATCAGATTCTGCCTTGGAACATCCAGCGCCTCTTCGGCGCTTATCACTTTCGGAAAATCCGAAAGAATGCCGGTTTCGGTGGCCGCCTCGATCATGCGGCGCATGGCGCGGCCCAGCAAAACCACTGAACGTCCGGCACGTTGCCCGGCCTCGGCCAGCGTTTTCACCCGTGCAACGTTCGACGCAAAGGTCGTCGCCACAACCATGCCATCCGCGTCTTCGACCAGTTTTGTGATCTCGGGTCCGACCTCGGATTCCGAGCGACCTGGATGGGTTGAAAACACATTGGTACTGTCGCAGATCAGAGCCTTGACACCCGGCCTGGCGACCTCGGTCCACAGGTCCTGATCAAACGGTTCACCCACAACCGGGTTGGTATCCAGCTTAAAATCACCTGTATGCACCAGTCGTCCGGCAGGCGTATCAATCACCAGCGCCGCGCTTTCCGGGATCGAATGCGATACCGGCAGAAAGCCAACCTTGAACGGGCCCGCATCGCATTGTTCGGGCCAGGCAGAGGCGGTTTGCACCGCATCTTCGGGTTGGCCGTGTTCCTCCATCTTCCGACGGGCAATGTTGGCTGTAAAGGCGCGCGCATAGATCGGCGCACCCAGCTTTTCGTAGCAATGTGCCACGGCGCCGACATGGTCCTCGTGCGCATGGGTCACAAAAATCGCCTCGAGCCGGTCGGCCCGTTCCTGTAACCAGGCGATATCGGCGTGGATCAGATCCACCCCCGGTGTTGTATCCATATCCGGAAAGGTCACGCCCAGATCGACAAGGATCAGTCGCTCTTTACCGGGCGCGCCATAGCCGTAGACATAGGCATTCATGCCGATTTCGCCGGCGCCGCCAAGCGGCAGGTAAATCAGTCTTTCACTGCTCATGTTGAGCCATTTTCCTTATTGTAATTATGTATCACGGTTAACCCGTGCATGGTCAGGTCATCTTCGATTGCATCGAACCCCACGTCGGCCTGATCGAACAGGGGGGCGAGCCCTCCGGTTCCAACAACTTTCATCGGCATTCCGTATTCGGCCTTGATACGCGCGATCAGCCCTTCGATCAGACCGGAATAGCCCCAATACACGCCCGATTGGATGCAGCCAACCGTATTTGTGCCAATCACTTTTTCCGGCCGGGTGATATCGATATGCGGCAACGCGGCAGCCCCCTGGTGCAATGCCTCGAGGCTGAGGTTCACGCCAGGCGCGATGATGCCGCCGACATAGGCCCCATCGGCGGCAACGACGTCGAAATTGGTTGCTGTGCCGAAATCCACCACGACAACATTGCCCTGATGACGGTCAAAAGCCCCGACCGCATTGGCCAGCCGGTCCGGGCCCGGCACTGTTCCTACATCCACCCGAGGGGGCACCGGCAACATGCAATCGGGTTTACCAACCACCAGCGGCCGGCACCCAAAGAACCGGTCTGCAAAAATCCGAAGGTTGAACACCACGCGCGGAACGGTCGAGGCAATAATCACGTCGGTGATCTTTGCCTCGATCCCATAATGCTTCACCAGCGTCGAATACCACGTGAAATAGGCATCAGCGGTGCGCGAATGATGGGTCGAAGTGCGCAGGGTGCACAGGAATTTCTCGCCGTCCCATATCGAGAAAACGGTATTTGTGTTACCGCAATCGATGGCCAGAAGCATCTGAGCCCCTTTCAGAAAAAAACTTCCGCCGCGGGAATGTTCACGCGGCCCTTGGCGGTGTTTAGGACAAGGTTGCCCCCCGCGTCCACCGTTTCAAAGGTTCCAACTGTTTCCGACGTTACGGTACGTGCGGTGACAACTTCGCCCAAGCGTGCGGCGCGCGCCAGCCACGCTGTCCTGACTGGGGCGAAACCAAAGGTCACAAACTGGTCTTCGAACCGGGCATATGCGGCGGCCAGTTCAACCAGAAAGTCATCGGGCGTGACGTTCGCGCCGGTTTCAGACAGTAACGAGACGGGTCGAACTGCACCTGGTTCAACCATATGTGCGGCCGGTGCCTGAGCAAGATTCACGCCGATGCCGATCGCCAGATGCGACAGCGCAGAGCCGTGCCCGGTGCTCTCTAACAAAATCCCGGCCAGTTTGCCGCCGTTCAGCAACACATCGTTGGGCCATTTCAGCGCCAGTCCGGTTGATCGCCCGGTGACGGCCACGCAGGCGTCAAACAAAGCAAGTGCTGCAACAAAACTGCGTAAGGCAGAAATCTCGGGCGGATCATGGGGGCGCATCAGCAAGGTGGCCGCCAGATTACCCTGTGGATGTGTCCAAGCCCGGCCCCGGCGCCCGCGCGCGGCCGTCTGCTTGTGGGCCATGATCCACACCGGGCCAGAGGCAGTGTCTGCGATCCGCGCCGCCTCGTTCAGCGTGCTGTCAACTTCGGATACCACGTGCAACCCGTATCCCTGCGGCCAGTTCGTCATGGTGAGATGGCCCGGTCCCACCGGCACAACAGCGGCATTGCAGACCGTTCCGGATCAGTTGACAAGCGTGGCTGCCGCGGCTGCGGCCGCGCCCTCTACCCCAAACTGATACACCACCCCGATCAGCATCAGCGCGGCGGACCCCATCAATGCAACCCAAAGGACCGGCGATGCATTTGTTTCAATGGGCTCTTCATTTTCGGCCCCGAAATACATGTAGAATACGATCCGCAGATAATAGAATGCACCGATCACCGAGGCAATTGCGGATACGATCACAAGCCCGGTCAGATCAGCGCTTACGCCAGCCTGCCAGACCCCGAACTTGGCAAAAAAGCCCAGCATCGGCGGCACGCCAGCCAGGCTGAACATCAAAATGAGCACGGCCAGCGCCTTGCCCGGATCGCGCCGGGCAAACAGGCGCAGCGCATCAATATCCGTCACCGGTTTACCGTCACGCTCCATCATCAGAATGAACGCAAACGTTCCGATGTTCATGGTCACGTAAACCGTCAGGTAAATCAGCATCGCCTTGACGCCCAGCTCGGTTCCTGCGGCCAGACCGATCAGCGCATAGCCCATATGGGCAATCGACGAAAATGCCATCAGCCGTTTAATGTCCCGTTGTCCGATGGCGGCCACGGCCCCCAGCAGCATTGACAGGGCAGACAGCAGCACGATGACCTGCTGCCAATCCCGAACGATGCCGCCAAATGCGTCATGCATCAGGCGCGCAAACAACGCCATTGCGGCCACTTTCGGCGCGGTTGCGAAAAAGGCCGTCACCGGTGTCGGCGATCCCTGATACACGTCCGGTGTCCACATATGGAACGGGACGGCCGAAACCTTGAACGCCAATCCGGAGATCAGGAAGATCAGGCCGAACAGCAGGCCAACCGATACATCCCCTTGTTGCACTGTGACAATGATACCCGAAAACAGCGTGGTTCCGGTAAAACCATAGACCAGCGACGCCCCATACAGCAGCAAGCCTGAACTGAGCGCGCCCAGCACGAAGTACTTGAGCCCCGCTTCGGTGGATTTTGCGCTGTCCCGACGCAGCGCCGCAACCACGTAAAGGGCCAGCGACTGTAGTTCGAGCCCCATGTAAAGCGACATCAGATCGCCCGCGCTGACCATCATCATCATGCCCACAGCCGCCAGCGCCACAAGCAGCGGATACTCGAACCGCAACAGATTGCGGCGGGCCATGTAGTCCTGACTCATGACCAGCACGGCAGCGGCCGACAGCAGAATCGCGACTTTCGCAAACCGGGAAAACCCGTCATCGACGAACATGCCGTTGAAGGCCACATTCGTACCGTCGCCGTTGCTGGCGATCCAGAACGCAAGCAGGGCCATCAGCCCGGCCGTCGTCCAGATCAGTATCGGCGCCAGGGCGTCTTTTCTGGTGTAAACGGCTGCGATCAGGGCTGCCATCGCATAGACGGCCAGAACGATTTCCGGCAGGATTATAGTCAGATCAGCCTGGATCATGTCTCCAAAGCTCCCTTACTGCGAGGCGGCGGTCTGGGTCGCGGCCTCGGCCGCGGCCAGAGCCGTGTCATAGTTCGAAATTAGCAGGGCGGTCGAATTACCGATCACATCGGTCACCAGCGACGGGTAAATGCCCAGCAGAATGGTCATCACGATCAACGGTGCAAAGATCAACCTCTCTCGCGCGCTCATATCGGTCATGGCCTTCAGGCTTTCCTTGATCAGATCGCCAAACACAACCCGGCGGTACAGCCACAGCGCATAAGCCGCCGAAAAAATGACGCCGGTCGCCGCCACCGCCGTAACCCATGTATTGACCTGGAAGGTTCCCATCAAAGTCAGGAATTCGCCAATAAAGCCGCTGGTTCCCGGCAGCCCGACATTGGCCATGGTGAACAACATAAAAACCAGCGCGTAGGCGGGCATGCGGATGACCAGACCGCCATATGCGTCGATGTCTCGGGTATGCAACCGATCATAGATCACGCCCACACACAAAAACAGCGCGGCCGAGATAAACCCATGGCTGAGCATCTGGAAAATCGCGCCGTCGATCCCCTGCTGGTTCGCCGCAAAGATACCCATGGTCACAAAGCCCATATGCGCGACCGAGGAATACGCGATCAGTTTTTTCATGTCCTCCTGCACCAGCGCAACCAGCGACGTGTAAACTACGGCAATCGCGGACATCCACAAAACCAGATCAGTCATCACCGCCGAGCCGACCGGAAACATCGGCAGACTGAACCGCAAAAAGCCATACCCGCCCATCTTCAACAGGATCGCCGCCAGCACAACAGAGCCCGCAGTCGGGGCCTGCACATGCGCATCCGGCAACCATGTGTGCACGGGCCACATCGGCATTTTCACAGCAAAAGATGCAAAAAAGGCCAAAAACATCAGCGTCTGCGCCCCACCCACAATGTGGACACCCAGAACGCTGAACCCCCGGGACGAGAATTGATGGGTCATCAATGTGGGGATATCCGTGGTGCCCGCATCCGCATACATCGCCACCATCGCAACCAGCATCAGCACCGATCCAAGGAAGGTGTACAGAAAGAATTTGAAACTGGCATATATCCGGTTGGCTCCGCCCCAGATGCCGATGATCAGAAACATCGGGATCAGACCGGCCTCAAAGAACAGATAGAACAGCACCAGATCCAGCGCCATAAAGACTCCCAGCATCATGGTTTCCAACAGCAGGAATGCCACCATGTATTCCTTGACCCGGACCGTCACATTCCAGCTTGCCAGAATGGTAAGTGGCATGATGAACGTCGTCAGCAACACAAACAGCACGCTGATGCCGTCCACACCCATCTTGTATTGCAGACCCAGCAGCCACGCACCTTCTTCAACCATCTGAAATCCGGTATTGGACGGGTCGAATCCGGTATAAATTCCAATCGAAACAAGGAAAGTGACCGTTGTTGCCAGCAGGGCCACCCATTTGGCATTGCGCTGCGCCGCTGCATCATCGCCATGCAGAAATAGGGCAAGAATGCCTGCCGCAATGGCGGGAATAAAGGTGACGATCGACAGGATATTGTCCATTATTGTGCCCCACCGCCGATCGACATCCAGGTGACAAGGGCGGCGATCCCCAGCACCATCCAGAAGGCATAGGTAAAGATGTATCCGGTCTGCGCCTTACCGGCGAGCCGGGTAAAGAACGGCACAACCCCCAGCGCAATTCCGTTCAGGAATCCGTCAATTGCATTGCCGTCGCCGCGTTTCCACAAAAAGCGCCCAATCGCCACCGTGGGTTTGACAAACACCGCGTCGTAAAGCTCGTCAAAGTACCATTTGTTCAGCAGGAACAGGTACAAGGGACGCTGATTTGCGGCCAGCCGTGCGGGCAGCGAGGTATTCGCGATGTAGAACCAGTAGGCGACGCCAAAGCCCAGCAACATTGCAACAAAGGGCGACGCCTTCACCCATTTCGGCACAGCGTGCGCATCGTCCAGAACGGTGTTGTCCGGCGCGATATACAACGCACCCTCACCCGGTTCACCGACAAAGGCATAGTGATGATGACCGCCATGCGCGTCCTTGTCCCCGTGCCCGGCATCTGCATGCGTGTCGTCGCCGTGATCGGTATCCGCATGGGTCTCTGTTGAGCCATGATCACCCGCCTCGGCATGCTCGGACACCTCGGCAACCGGGATGCCGTAGAATTTGCCAACCTTGTCCGCATGGCCAAAGAAATTGTTGAACCAGATCATGCCCGCAAAAATTGCGCCAAAGGATAGGACACCCAGCGGTATCAGCATGACCATGGGGCTTTCATGCGCGTGATCATGCGTGTGCGTATCCCCGCGCGGTTCGCCGTAGAACGTCAGAAAGATCAAGCGCCAGCTGTAGAACGCGGTGAACACGGCCGCGATGACCAGCATCCAGAACCCGTAGCCAGATCCGGCCGCATACGAGCTTTCGATGATGGCATCCTTGGACACGAACCCGGCGAACCCGATCGGAGTTCCGAACAGCGTTATGATAAAGCTTGGGATGCCTACGCCCGTGATCGCCAGTGTTCCGATCATCATCGCCCAGAATGTATAAGGTATCTTCTTTCTCAGGCCGCCATATTCCGTCATCTCTTGTTCGTGATGCATCGCGTGAATGACGGAACCGGCACCGAGGAACAGCAGCGCCTTGAAGAACGCGTGCGTCAGCAGGTGGAACATTGCCGCCGAATACATGCCCACGCCGGCCGCGACAAACATATAGCCCAGCTGAGAGCAGGTCGAATACGCGATCACGCGCTTGATGTCGGTCTGCACCAGACCCACCGTCGCCGCAAAGAACGCGGTGGTTGCCCCCAAAGCGGTGACAAAGCCCGTTGCCCCGGGGGCAAACTCCATCAGAGGTGACATGCGGCAGACCAAAAAGACACCTGCTGTCACCATGGTCGCGGCGTGGATCAGGGCGGAAACGGGTGTGGGGCCTTCCATCGCGTCTGGTAACCAGGTGTGCAGGATCAACTGTGCCGATTTGCCCATCGCCCCGATGAACAGCAGAACGCAGATCACCTCAATTGCATTCCAGTCGCCCCAAAGAAACCGCAGCTGCGTTTCCGCCAGCATCGGGGCCGAGGCAAAAACGTCCGAGAAATTGATGCTGTCTGTCAGGAAAAAGATCGCAAAGATGCCCAGCGCGAAACCGAAATCCCCAACACGGTTGACGATGAACGCCTTCATGGCCGCCGCATTGGCGCTCGGCTTGCGATAATAGAACCCGATCAGCAGATACGAGGCAACACCCACGCCTTCCCAGCCAAAAAACATCTGCACCAGATTGTCCGCTGTCACCAGCATCAGCATGGCAAAGGTGAAGAACGACAGATACGCAAAGAACCGTGGCTTATAACTTTCGCCTTCGCGCCATTGTGGATCATGATCCATGTAGCCGAAGGAATAGAGATGTACGAGCGCCGAAACGGTCGTCACCACGATCAGCATGATCGCCGTCAGGCGGTCCAGGCGGATGGCCCAGCTTGTCGACAGCGAACCACTTTCGATCCAGCGCAGGATTTCGATCTGTTGTGTGACGCCGTCAAAGGTCAAGAACACGATCCATGACAGCAAACAGGCCAGAAACAGCAAACCTGTGGCAGTCCACATTGCGGCCTTTTCGCCAATGAACCGCCAGCCAAAACCGCAGAGCAGCGCACCGACGAGCGGGGCAAAGAGGATGGTTGTTTCCATAGTTCTCTTAGCCCTTCATCATATTGACGTCTTCAACCGCGATGGTGCCGCGGTTGCGGAAAAAGCAGACCAGAATGGCCAGACCAATCGCCGCCTCGGCCGCCGCCACGGTCAACACGAACAGCGTGAACACCTGCCCAACCAGATCGCCCAAGAAGCTGGAGAACGCCACGAGGTTGATATTCACCGCCAGCAGCATCAGCTCGATGCTCATCAGCAGGATGATGACGTTCTTGCGGTTCAGGAAGAGACCGAAGATGCCAATGACGAACAGCGCCGCCGCGACCGTGAGGTAGTGTTCAAGTCCGATCATTCGTTCCAAGGCTCCATTTTGAAGCGCTGCTTCTTATTCAATAGGTCAGGATAAAGCGAGCGGCAGGCGCAGTTTTCTTCCGTCGTCTCATCGAAAGAAACTCGTTTGTCGGATACTTGAAACTCGTTTCCAAGCTCCCAAAACTTGTAAGAGTTTTCCGAACCAACCATTTCGTCAATTTTTGCAGAGAGGGACGCTCGATCATCGTAGTTAATTACTTCACGTCCATCGTCGGTGACTTTTGTTTGATAGGCAAAGATTCTGAAGTGCTGCCCAGTGCTGCAATCAGAGAAAACGTAGTTTTCAGCAGAACCAATCGGAGTCGAAGCCCAAGTGATGAAAACCACGATTCCATCGCCAGCATCAAAATGCCCACTTTCTCCAAAGTGATGGCTGTCGATCGAACGCGCACAGTCGTTCAACTGAATCGCAAAACTCGTCTGCGGCAGAATTGCAAGCAAGGCAATATGGAGAATTCTAGCCCTCACAATCCCTGCCCCGGTTTCACGTCCTTCAACTCCATCGCCTTGGCCGGGTCGCGCATCATCTGGCCGACGATGTCCTGACGCTTGATGTCCTGACGGTGGCGCAGCGTCAAAACAATGGCACCGATCATCGCCACCAGCAGGATCAGGCCCGCCAGTTGGAACAGAAGGAAGTATTGATCGTAAAGGATGACGCCGAGTGCCTCGGTGTTGTGGCGGTCTGCCGGGATCGGCTGGGCCAAGTTACCCGCAGCACCCTGCGCGCTGTCCCACGCCCCAAAAGCCATGACGAACTGCATCAGGATGACCAGACCGATCAACAGGGCCAGGGGCATATAGCGCGCCATTTCGGCCTTGAGCTCGGCAAAGTCCACGTCCAGCATCATCACCACGAACAGGAACAGCACCGCCACCGCGCCCACATAGACGATGATCAGCAGCATCGCCACAAATTCTCAAGCGGGCATGCGCGCGGCCCTGAACAAGGGGGGGTCCACCTCGGCCCGCGACCCGCGCAAGGACACACGCTCGGCCACCCCGCTGTTGCTCGCGGTCACCCACGGCCACGAGCCGGCGGTGGCCCTGCTGCTCGAGGCCGGGGCCGACCCCGACGAGGCCGAGGAGCGCGTGGAGGTCACGTCGACCATGGAGGCGCTCTATGCCCCCCAGTATCGGGGCATTCCCATGGGCCGGCGACCGCTGATCGAGGCGGCGCGGATCGGGCACGTGCCGATCCTGTCCCGACTGCTCAAAGCGGGCGCGACGGTCGATGCCACCGACGCCACCGGCATCGATGCCATGAGGGTCGCGTGTCACAAGGGCATGCTCCCGGTCGTCGAGCGCCTGCTCCGCGCCAACGCACCGCTGGGGAACTGCAACGACAACGGACACACTCCCCTGCTGACCGCGATCGATCGAGGCCACTTCAGCGTCGCCCACGCCCTGCTCGATGCCGGGGCCTCCCCCGTCGAGCACGATCGGTACGGGGAGACCGCCCTCATCAAGGCCGCCTGTCGTGCCGACGTGACGCTCATCGAGCGCCTGCTGATCTTGGGCGCCGCCGTCGACCAAGCCGACGAGTCCTACAACACGCCGCTGATCCACGCGCTCCGAGCTCAC
>JBCCIK010000094.1:0-13459 GCA_039028255.1 Pseudomonadota bacterium
ATCCGCGTCAGTCATGATGATAATCTTGTCATAGCGCAGGTCGTCGACGTTGAACCTGGTGCCAAGGCCAACACCCAGCGCCTGGGTCAGATCGTTGATCTCGGCATTGGTGCCCAGTTTCGAACTGGCCGCGCCCAGCACGTTCAGGATTTTGCCGCGCAGGGGCAGCAGGGCCTGTGTTTTGCGGTCGCGGCCCATTTTGGCGGACCCACCGGCCGAGTCGCCCTCGACGATGAATAATTCGGTGCCGTCGCGTGTTGAACTAGAACAGTCCACCAACTTGCCGGGGAGACGAAGTTTTTTAGTGGCGGACTTGCGTTGTGTTTCTTTCTCGGCCCGTCGGCGCAGGCGTTCCTCAGCCCTTAGGATGAGGAAGTCCAGGATCGCGCCGGCGGATTTCGTGTCGGCAGCCAGCCAGTTGTCGAAATGGTCGCGGACCGAGTTTTCGACCAGTCGCTGCGCCTCGACCGTGGCGAGGCGGTCTTTGGTCTGGCCGACAAATTCCGGTTCACTGATGAAACACGACACCAGCGCGCAGCCGCCGGTGATCAGGTCGTCCCGGGTGATCTGACCGGCCTTTTTGTTGTTGATCAGCTCGCCATACGCCTTGATCCCCTTGAGGACCGCAGCCCAGAACCCGGCGACATGCGTGCCGCCTTCGGGGGTGGGGACGGTGTTACAGTAGGATTGGATGAATCCGTCGCGCGAGGGCGTCCAGTTGATCGCCCATTCGACCTTGCCGGGGGTGGCGAATTTCTCTTGAAAGTCCACGGTGCCGGCAAAGGGCTGTTCAGCATAGGTAGACGAGCCGTTCATCGTCTCTTTGAGATAGTCTGACAGGCCGCCGGGAAAGTGGAAGCTGGCCTCGGTCGGTGTTTCGCCGTCGTCGATCGCCGATTTCCAGCGGATTTCGACGCCCGAGAACAGATAAGCCTTGGAGCGGATGGATTTGAACAGCCGCGCGGGTTTGAATTTGTGATGGCCGAAGATGTCAGCGTCGGCGTGGAATGTCACTGTGGTGCCACGTCGGTTGGGGGCGGCCCCAATCTTTTCCACCGGTCCCAGCGGGACGCCGCGCGAGAAGCGTTGTTCAAACAGCTGCTTGTCCCGCGCCACCTGCACGACCATCGAATCCGACAGCGCATTGACCACAGATGCACCCACGCCGTGCAGACCGCCCGAGGTCTGGTAGGCCTTGCCCGAGAATTTGCCGCCTGCGTGCAGGGTACACAGGATGACCTCTAGCGCGGATTTGTCCGGGAATTTAGGGTGCGGGTCGATCGGGATGCCACGCCCATTGTCGCGCACGGTCAGAGCGTAATCGTCGTGCAGTTCCACTTCGATCCGGTTGGCATGGCCTGCGACCGCCTCGTCCATCGAGTTGTCGAGGATTTCCGCAACCATGTGGTGCAGCGCGCGCTCGTCTGTGCCACCGATATACATGCCGGGTCGCTTGCGGACCGGCTCCAGACCTTCAAGCACCTCGATGGACGAGGCGTCATAGGCAGTGGTTGCGCTGGGCGTCAACAGATCGTCGGGCATAGTGCTGCTCTTGTTTTTAAAGTTTCGCCCATTATGGCAGGTGATGTGGTCCGGGGGAAGAGGGACGCGAGGTGTTGTGGATGATTGACCGCCATCTCTGCGCAGCAATTGCCGATTTTGACGCAAAGTGCCGGATAGCTGCATGATTGAACCATCAGGATCGATCTGCTTGGTGGTGTGCTGTGCCTCCGGGGCATGTGGTCCCTTTTGGCTGAGTTTCGCGGGGTAACACATTAAAGCCATTGTGCGTTTTCAGTGTTCGTTTGCGATCCGACGGGACCGTCCAACCAGCAGTTTGTGGAACGTTCGGCATGGGAAATACAGGGATCAGGGCGGGTCGATCCAGGTCAGGATCGCCGCGGCCACGGCCTGCGGATTTTGGTGGTGCAGCCAGTGATCTGTGCCCGCAATTGTGATGCGCGTCAGATTTGGTGCGAAATCCTCCAGCCTGTCGGTCGAGACCGGCAGCAGAGCCTTGTCCTCCGGCCCCCACAGCAGCAGGTGCGGGCATGTCACCCGCAGACGCTTGATCGGCAATTCAGGCAGGTCGGTGCGCGGCTGGCCGGGCTGGGCGACCACAAGGGGCGAGGCGCGATACCAGTTCAACATCGCCTCTAATCGCCCCGGACGCGCCCATTCGGTCCGATATTCTGACATTTTTTGCTCAGACAGCCAATCGGTACCCATGGCATGTCTGAAAAACTGCTCCAATCGGTAAAAGTTATCGGCTGAGAGCCACGCGGCCGCGTCTGCAGCGCGCAGACGAGAGATGTATTGCGACGCTTCGGATTGTGCGCCGCCCGCTGCAAGCGCGCGTTGAAACGGTACCGGGTGCACGCCGTTTGCAATGATCAACCGCGCGACCAGTTCAGGTCTGAACATTGCCAGACCGTAGGCCACCGATGCGCCCCAGTCATGCCCCAGAACGGTGACCGGTGCCCCCATCCGTTCGGCCAGGGCTGCGACGTCCGACACCAGTTGGGATACTGTGTAATGCGCCGTGCCCTTCGGCGTCCAGCTTTGACCGTATCCGCGTTGATCAGGCGCGATGCAAAAGAAGTGGTCTGACAAAAGCGCAGCAAGCTCGGCCCAGGCACCGCCGAATTCCGGAAAGCCGTGCAGCAGCAGCAAAGGCGGTTTTTCGGTGTCTCCCCATTGCCTGATGCAGAAGGGATGCGCGTTCAGATCAACAAAGCTGATTTCCATGGGGTCCTCCGCGGGCGACGGGATCATACGGATCGGTTGCGATAAAACCGCATTTGCAGGGTTTCCGCCAGCAGCAGTGTCGCGGCGTGGCGCACATCACAAATGTGTCTGGATCGTCTGTAAGACTTGGTTCGGGCCGTTTGGATTTGATGAAAGACCGTCCGGGGTAACTAGTCTCAAAATGAAATTTTTTCGTTCCGCTCTTGTCCCGGCCTGAGGCCGCGCATATGGCTGGACCAATGAGCACAACGATGACATTTCCCGGCCATTTCCGCGCCATTGCCATTTTGGGTCTGCCGTTGATCGGCGGGCATCTGGCGCAGTTTGCCATTGGCCTGACTGATACGATCATGCTGGGATGGTACGGGGTCGAAGCATTGGCTGCGGTGACCCTGGCGTCCAGCTACTTTTTTGTTCTGTTCCTGTTTGGGGCAGGGTTCAGCTGGGCTGTTATGCCGATGGTGGCTACAGCTGCTGCCAAAGATGACGAGACCAGTATTCGGCGTTCCACCCGGATGGGTCTTTGGCTGTCTTTGCTGTATTCAGCACTGGTGATACCCCTGCTGTGGTGGTCCTATCCGGTACTGATCGCGCTGCGGCAGGAACCGCAAGTGGCTGCAACAGCATCGGAATATCTGCGCGTTGCAGGGTGGGGGTTGTTTCCTGCGCTGCTGGTGATGGTGCTGAAATCCTATCTGGCCGCGCTGGAGAGAACGCAAATCGTCTTATGGATCACCGTGATCGCCGCAGCGGTCAACGCGGTCACAAACTATGTTCTGATATTCGGCAATCTGGGCGCACCAGAAATGGGCGTGCTGGGGGCGGCAATTGCATCGATTGTGACGCAGGTTGTCGCACTGATCGCGGTTGTGATCTATGCTGTGCGGGTGCTGCCCGGACACAGCTTGTTCCGGCGCTTCTGGCGACCGGATTGGGAAATGTTCGGCAGGGTGTTGCGATTGGGTGTTCCGATCGGACTGACCACACTGGCCGAGGTCACGTTGTTTGCCACCTCTGCGGTGATGATGGGATGGCTGGGGCAGGTGCCTTTGGCTGCGCATGGTATTGCGTTGAACCTGGCATCCGCCACTTTCATGGTGCATCTCGGCCTGTCAAACGCGGCGACGATTCGGGCGGGCAATGCGCTGGGGCGGCAGGACCGTGCTCATCTGGAACGCGGGGCGATTGCCGTCACGGGCATGTCGCTGATCGTCTCTGTTCTTACCATTATTCTGTTTCTGACCTGCGCAGAACCGCTGATCTCATTGTTCATGGAGCCGGACGACCCTCAACGCGGGCAGATCCTGGCGATCGGCGTCGGGCTGCTGGCAATGGCCGCTTTGTTTCAGCTTGTCGATGGGGCGCAGGTGATTGCGCTGGGACTATTGCGCGGATTGCAGGATGCCAAGGTTCCGATGATCATGGCGGCGCTGAGCTATTGGGCCATCGGGATACCGGCATCTTACTATTTTGGTTTCGTACGTGGGATGGACGGAATCGGCGTCTGGCTTGGGCTTGTGTTGGGCCTTGCATGTGCGGCGGTGCTTTTGATGGCGCGCTTTTGGATGCGGTCGGTGCGGGCGGTTGGCGTACCAGCCCAGTGACATTTTTTCCCAGTGACACCTAGTCCCTGTCCAAGCGGTCCGCCTTTTTGCTCACCAGCACTGAGCGCAGGTCGTGCATGGCCATCAACAGCCGATCGGTCACATCCTCCAACTGTTCGTCCGTCGCTTTGGACTGCGCCCACTGGGTCGTCAGGTTAAGGTGATCGACCGTCCGGTGAATATCGTCGATATCACGCTGTGCCAGTGTGGCCTTGCGCGCATTCATCCAACCGGCGATTTCGGCCTTGTCGGTGTCGGACAACGTACGCGAGCCATGCGGTTTGACCTCGCCGTTGCGGATGTTGATAACGGCGATCTGGTCCATTTCGATCCGGCGCTGCCGGTTTTCCGTGTCGATCTTGAACACCACCGCGCCGTTTTCGCGGATGCGAAAATAATATTCGGGCAACTCGGTCGTCATGGGTATCTCCGATCACGTCAGCGCAGCGCAAAAACGCTGAATACGGGTACAGGCCTCGGTCAGCGCCTCGTCAGATGTTGCGTAGCTGACCCGGAAATTTGGCGACAGTCCAAAGGCCGCACCAAACACTACGGCGACGTCTGCTTCCTGCAAAAGCGCGGTGGCAAAGGCTTCATCCGTGTCGATCACAATCCCTGCCGGGGTTGTCTTGCCGATCAGACCCGCGATCGAGGGGTAGACATAAAACGCGCCTTCCGGGGTTGGGCAAGTGACGCCATCAATGGCGTTCAGCATATCCAGAACAAGATCCCGACGCCGCTTGAAGGTCTCATTGTTGGGGGCCAGAAACGCCTGTGTTCCGTTTAGGGCTTCGACCGCAGCCCATTGGCTGATCGAGCAGGGGTTTGATGTCGATTGAGACTGAATCTTGCGCATCGCCGCTATGATCTCGACCGGTCCGGCCGCGTATCCGATGCGCCATCCCGTCATGGCGTAGGCCTTGGAGACGCCATTGCATGTCAGGGTGCGGTCGAACAGACCGGGTTCCACTTCGGCCGGAGTGCAGAATTCGAACCCGTCATAGGCCAGATGCTCATACATATCGTCGGACATGATCCAGACATGCGGATGACGCATCAGCACATCGGTCAGCGCCTTCAGTTCAGTGCGGCTGTACCCGGCACCCGTGGGGTTTGATGGTGAGTTGAATATGAACCATTTCGTTTTTGGTGTGATCGCCGCCTCAAGCTGCGCCGCGGTCAGCTTGAAGCTGTTTTCCAGTTGTGTTTCAACAATGACCGGGCTGCCGCCGGCCAGCAGCACCATATCGGGATAACTGACCCAGTACGGGGCCGGGATGATCACTTCGTCACCATCGTTCATCGTGGCCATCAGCGCGTTGTACAGCGTCTGTTTTCCACCTGTGCCAACGGATATCTGCGCGGGGCTGTACTCCAGCCCGTGATCCCGTTTCATCTTGGCGCAGGCTGCTTGTTTCAGTTCCGGTATGCCGTCCGGCGCGGTGTATTTGGTTTTGCCGGCGGCAATGGCTGCCATGGCCGCGTCTTTGATGTTTTGCGGCGTGTCGAAATCGGGTTCGCCCGCGCTCAGCCCGATAACGTCGCGCCCTGCTGCCCTAAGTTCCGCCGCTTTTGCGGTCATCGCAATGGTCGGAGAAGGTTTTACGCGCGACAATGTCGCAGACAGGAAACTCATGGTCGGCCTCGGTTTGTATGTTCAGCCTGACTGTCATAGGGTGCGCCGGAATGACGATCAAGCAGTATGAAATCCCCGACAGGAGACCCCGATGAGCGACGAAAACGACTGGTACGGCCCGGAATCGGCAACATTCGGGGATCGGCTGGCCGGTGCGCGCGAAGCGGCGGGAATGTCTCAGGCGCAGCTGGCACGACGGCTTGGGGTGAAAAAGGCCACAATTGTATCGTGGGAAAACGATTTGTCCGAACCGCGCGCCAACCGGCTGTCGATGATGGCTGGTATGATCAATGTATCGATCATGTGGTTGCTGACTGGTGAGGGCGAGGGGATGGATGCACCCGTGGAAGAAGGCGAAGTGAACATCGACCTGTCCGATGCGGTGGCCGAATTGCGCGCGATCCGTGGCGAAATGCGTGCAAGCGCGGAACGTGCCGCGCGACTGGAAAAGAAGCTGCGTCTTATGCTAGAGCCGGATAAATGACGGAATCGCGCGATATCAGGATCAAGCGCATGAAAATGCGTGCGATGCGGCGGGGGATCAAGGAAATGGACCTGATCCTGTCGACGTATGCCGATCGCAATCTGACACTGATGGACCCGGAAGGTCTGGATCGCTTTGACGCGCTGTTGCACGAGAACGATCAGGATTTGTATCAATGGGTCACAGGCCAGGCGCTGCCGCCGGCACCCTTTGCAGATCTGATTTCGGATATCGCGCAAACTTTTCAAAAATAACACAAAATCTCGTTTAACCGATTTTTCGGAAATTCCGGTCATCGTGTCTGAAACTGCGCGACTGAATCGGAGGGTCGGATGAGTATCGAAATGCAGGTTCCCAGGCCGGGCACCAAAGGGTTCATGATCAGCTATCTTGAGGCGCTGGCCCTGGTGGAACGCCTTCACCGGTTGTTGCTGGATGTCATCAAGGATGAGTTCGAGCGCGTCGGCGTTCTGGAAATCAACGCTGTTCAGGCGCTGCTTTTGTTCAACATCGGCGATCATGAAGTTACGGCAGGCGAACTGAAAAGCCGCGGATATTATCAGGGCAGCAATGTCAGCTATAACCTGAAGAAACTGGTCGAAATGGGATATATGCATCATCAAAGATGCGAGATCGACCGCCGCTCCGTTCGGGTACGGCTGACGCCGCAGGGCCGGGAAATTCGCGACATCGTATCCGAATTGTTCTCTCGCCATGCCGACGGGTTGCAGAACCGCGGGGTTTTGGGTGTGGAAGGGATCGAAGACATCACCGGAGCGTTGCGCCGGGTCGAACGGTACTGGACAGATCAGATCCGATACATCTACTGATCGGGAATGATCTGTGACAGGGTCAACCCCTGAAGTTCGCGCACCAGTTTACGCGTCATGGCATCCTCGTAAGCTTCAAAACCCAGGGCGACTTCGACAAACGCGTTCGGGCCAAGGATCACCCAGGTGTTGTAATATGCCGATATCTCGCTGATCTGAACGTACCGTTTGTCGCTGTGACTGGGGTCGTCCGCGCCGATCACCAGCCCGTTGATGATGATCCCGGTCCCGTCCAGCCTGGCCTTTATCTGTTTTGGATGAGGTCCGACATTGTGCTTGCCGTCTCCTGACAGGTCCAGTGTTCTGATCCAGCATTCCTGTTGTTGGGACAACAGATCGGCACCGTACAACATCGCTGAGCCAACGGCTGTACCCCGAGGGGCGGAACTGCGCGATACCGACGTAAGTTGCAGGGCGATGACATCCAGATCGGCCATGGACCGAACCTCGGTCCAGTCCAGCAACAGCCTTTCATGTCCGGGCTCGCTCCATTCGAAAATGGCAAGGCGTACAGGGGTCGCGACATTGGACAGGATAAGCTGTGTGACGTCAGGTCGACGCAGGGCCGCCGCCAGACCACCGATCTGCAATGCGTATTCCCGCGCATCGACCGAGCCGGACACATCCAGACCCAGAACCAGCGCCTGACGGCATTGGGCCGATGCGCAAACGGCCCAAAAACACATCACACATGCCAGAACACGCGCAATCACGGCACAGGTTCCCGCAAGGAACCAATCTGCAAGCCGCGCAGTTCCCGCTCCAGCTTACGACGCATGGCCCGTTCAAAATCCTCGAACCCTTGGGCAATTTCCAGAAACGCGCCGGGACCGTGCAGAACGTTGTTTTCGAAGAAGGGGATCAGGAACAGTTCGCCTTCGAAATCGGCCGCATTTATCACCAGACCGTTCACAACTGTGGTGTCGAAAGGAAAGTGACGATAGGCGATTTGCGGTCCGTACCCGTCATTGTTGGACCCATCGCCGGACAGGTCGATGGTTTGAAACAGGCATTCCGGTGCGCGTTGCATCAGGGTCGCCCCAAACGCCAGCGCATGCCCCATGGCAGTGGCTGACCCGGCGTCGGATCTGACCGAGTCGCTGATACGTGCCGAAACTGTCAGCAAATCACCCAGATGATCGATCATCGTCCAATCCAGAACGATGGTCTGGGTCGACCGGCCGCTCCATTCGTAAACAGCCAGCGCAACCGGCAGAGGCGAGGAAAAAAATGCCTCTTGCACTTCGGGGGCAATCAGGGCCGCGGCCAGCCCCTGGCGTTGCAGGATATCCTCGGCTTCATCGACCGAGACTGAAATGTCCAGAGCAAGCGCCAAGGCCAGGCGGCACTGTTCTGCCCCTGCGGGATTGGCCAAAACGGCCAACCCCAGTGCTATGGCGTGACGGATCACCAGTGACCGGTGCTCTCCATGCTGGCCCAGGGTTCGGCGGGTTCAAGCGCGTCGCCATTTTGCAGCAGTTCGACCGAGATATTGTCCGGCGACCGAACAAAAGCCATGCGGCCGTCCCGTGGCGGACGGTTGATAGTCACACCATTGTCCTGCAGGTGCTGGCAGGCGTCATAGATATTGTCCACGCCATAGGCGAGATGTCCGAAATGGCGGCTATCACTGGGCAATTCATTGTCGCCATCCCAGTTATAGGTCAGCTCGATCGGGCGATCCTCTTGTCCCGGAGGCGCCATGAAGATCAGGGTAAAGCGCCCCGCCTCATTGTCATAGCGCCGGGTTTCCTTCAGGCCCAGCAATTCATAAAAGGCCACGGATTTTTCAAGATCCTTCACGCGGACCATGGTGTGAAGATAATTCAACCCCATCGAGATCTTCCTTTTTCATGTCGGCTTGGATGTCACCTTAGCGCTCTGTCACAGCGAGTCGAGGGGCGCAAGCCGGGGAAAATCAAATTAGCCGAAGGCCAGGCACATATCGCGGTTTAAGCATCAAACTTGTCGATATATAGTGGTGGGCGACTCATTCAACGAAAGGAAGATTTCATGCCGCTGTCTGCCGATCAACTGGCCGAGATCGACGCGCAACGCGCGCAATCGCATCCAACACGCCGCGTTGTGGCATCGGGTATGGAAGACCATCTTTATACTGCGCATTCCGTGCTGGATCACGGATTTGTGCGCGTCATCGATTACATGGGCGATGACGCAGCGATCTGTCAGGCTGCGCGCGTATCTTACGGTAAGGGCACAAAATCAGTTCAGAACGATGAAGGGCTCATTCGGTATCTGATGCGCCACTGGCATTCGACCCCGTTCGAAATGTGTGAGGTCAAGCTGCATGTCAAATTGCCCGTTTTTGTCGCCCGGCAATGGATCAGGCACCGCACCGCAAACGTCAACGAATACTCCGCGCGTTATTCGATTCTGGACCGCGAATTCTATATTCCGGCACCGGAACACGTCGCAGCCCAGTCAGAGGTCAACAATCAGGGCCGCGGTTCGGCGCTGCAAGGGGAAGAGGCGGCGCGCGTGCTTGAGATTCTCAAGGCCGACAGCACACGGTGTTACGACAACTACGAAACTATGATCAAACAGGACGGCCAGCAGGGTCTGGCGCGCGAACTGGCGCGCATGAATCTGCCCGCGAATGTGTATACCCAGTGGTACTGGAAGGTCGACCTGCACAACCTGTTCCATTTTCTGCGCCTGCGTGCGGATCCGCACGCGCAATACGAAATTCGGGTTTACGCAGACATGATGTGCAAGATCGTGTCAGATTGGGTGCCGTTTGCCTACAGGGCTTTCGAAGATTACCGGCTGGGCGCCGTGAACATGTCCGCACAAATGGTGGATAGTTTGCGAAGAATGCTGGCGGGCGAGCCGGTTACTCAGGAAAATTCGGGAATGACCGCACGGGAATGGCGCGAGTTTGAGGCAATCATACGCCCTGAGTGAGCCTGAGCCGTATTCACTCTGCCTGCCTGTTGCCATGTCAATGTTGCACAGAGTTCATCGCCGATGTTGGCGGTGTTTTAGCCGTTTGCCTGACTGTGGCTGCGTGCAAGTCGAAAAATGCATCGTCAGCTTGAAAAAAAGCTTACCAACGCATGCTGACGGTAGGACAGCACGGGGTCAGGGCAGTTGCCGGAAAAGGGGCGGTCAACGGCCGGAAATTAGCCGCCAACCTTTATTGAAACGCCCGCCAAAGGCGAGCCAAGATTTACAGCGGTTTCAAATCAGCCGCCATCTGGCGGCCATCGCGTCCGTCCTGCAACTCGTATGCGACTTTTTGATTGTCTGCGAGCCCGGTCAGGCCGGACCGTTCTACGGCCGAGATATGTACAAACACATCTTTACCGCCTTCGTCAGGGGCAATGAACCCATAGCCTTTGGTGGTATTGAACCATTTCACGGTGCCGGTTGGCATGTCCCGTGTCTCCTTCTACTTTCGTCATGTCCCACGAATATGTGGGGACGGTGGTTGGCGCGACCGCAAATCACCCCTGTTTCCAACCCGGGTCACAGGTGAATTGCTGTTTCACCTTTTTCAACATTGCACGGTGAAGTAAAAAATCAAGAATTACCGCCTGAAACTGGCACGTTTGCCCAAAATAGAATCACATGCAGGAGCAGCTGAAAATGCGTCTTTATGGTTTGAAAAACTGCGATACTTGCCGTAAGGCTATGAAATTATTGCCAGAAGCTGAGTTTCTGGATGTCCGCAATAATGGCGTGCCAAATACCGTGATGTCGCAGGCTCTTGCCGATTTCGGCGATGCTTTGCTCAATACCCGTTCTACCACGTGGCGGGGACTGGATGAGGCCGAGCGTCAGAGACCTGTTCTGGACCTGCTTGCGGATCACCCGGCATTGATGAAGCGTCCTCTGATCGACAACGATGGAACGCTGCTGTTGGGCTGGACCCCCGAAACACGCGCCGCGCTTGGAGTTTCGTGATCGCATGCTTATCTGATCGCTACAAACTGCGAGGATTTTGATGCGCAACGCTGCAATGATACTGGGTGTCATCGCCGGACTGGTCGGGATGATCATAGGTTTTTTCGGATATGGATACGTGGAAGCAATCAAACACTTCGGCGATATAGATGGGCTTGCCGAACAGGTGGACCATCCGGGTTTGATCCAAACCGTTTCGATACTGGCGCCTTTGCTGGCAATCGCCGGAGGCGCAATGGCCCATGCCCGCGCGCTGATTGCCGGGCTGCTGCTGTTGCTGTCTGCTGCAGGGATGTATTATGCGTTCGGTTTTGGTGTTTTCACCATGTTCCCGATTGCATTTGCCGGTGTGGCCGGTTTGCTTGGGCTCGCGGCGGGGAAACCTGACGAGCCCAAGGCACATTTCTAGTTTACTTCAGGCGCAGCAAGCGATCCAACGAGATCGGGCCTGCGCCGTTGATAACAATCACCAGCATTAGGAACGTCCACATAACACGTTGATCCATCAGCGTAATTGAATTCTCGAACAAGCTGCCCAGTGCGATGTTGTGGCCGTACACGTCAACCAGGGTCTGGACCCAGATGAATCCGATCATACCCAAAGCGGCAAGGCGGGTCAAAAGTCCGACCAGCAACAGGACGGGCAGAACAAATTCAGCTACCGTGCCAAAGAAAATCACGATCCGCTGAAAAAAGGTCATCTGCGTGACATCGTACAAAACGGCTTCGGCCGCCTTTGGGAAAATCTGACCAAACGCACCTGCCGACGGTGAAAAGATGGATCCGTCGATTTTCAGCATCGCCGAATTCCAGTAGTAAACGAACAGGACCGCAACGAATATCAGCCGCGCAAGCGTCGGGGTAAGCCAGCGGGATGCATGATCCACCTTTCCCAGGGCGTTGTTATGGATTGAGATCAGGGCAGTCATGTTTCCAGCCTTTCAATAGTCACAGAAGTTATTGCACCGCCCTGCAAAAGCAGTGCCAAAGTTGTTCCCAAATCGAAACCCGGGGTGTCCGTGGCGGTTTTCTCAAACGCGTCGCCGATGGTGTCGCCCGCGATCAGATGTGCGATCCAATGCGCACCGCCCGGGGGCAGTTCCTGCGGCAGCGGATCGTATTCAGGACGGGTGATCAGAACATCTTCGGCGCGAGCCTGAGGTTTCGGCGCATCGGCCTGGGTGTTGAAACGCCAGATGGCGTAGATCGGCCAGTCAGAGCGGATCACGCGCATCGCAGGGGCAAAGGTCAGGCTGGCGCGCAGAACATCCTCGGGCGACACGGCCAGCGCATCCGCCGCAGCGGCCGCGCTGTCCGCCGCGTGATAAGATCGGCGCAGGGCCAATTCCAGGCGCGCAACATCGGGCAGGTATGGCAAATGCGACAGTTGCGGCATGTCGGACAGGAACTTTGGGAAGTCTTCCCCGTAGAACATCATCAGCGGGGAAGACGGCGGATGCTGCCGCAGAAACATTCCGGACAGACCGTCCATGTTCTGGGTTCCAAGCAGTTTTGTGATGACAGGGAACGCCTGCTGCATCGCCTCGGTCAGCGAAACGGCAACATTGTTGCGATACACGCTGAAACGCCGGCCAGCAGGCTGATCCGCAGCGTCCAGCAACCCGTCCGGGACAGCCATCGAGGCATCCAGAAGCGCGGCGCTGAACTCTGTTTGGGAAATCGTCATGCCGGGATACGCTCAAGTGCCCTTTGCGCGCGCACCGCTTCGTCGCGCAGCACCGGCCAGTCCGGCACATCCGTATCCCACTCGACCAGCAAGGGGCGGGGTCCCGAACGATCCAGCACGTAATCCAGAAGGGTCCAGACCGGATCGACCACTTCGCGTCCGTGGCTGTCGATCAACAAAGGGTGGCCATGATCATCTTCATCCTCGTCATGACCACCAAGATGAATTTCTTCAACTTTGTCAAGCGGATAGGCGTCGATATAACCTTGTGGTGAGAAATCCAGATTGGTGGCCGACACAAATACGTTGTTGACGTCCAATAGCAATCCGCACCCGGTTCGTTTCGATACTTCACGCAGGAAATCGGGTTCGGACCATGTGCTTTCCTCGAACGCAAGATAGCTGGACGGGTTTTCAAGCAGCATCTGCCGCCCGACCGTATCCTGCACCTGATCTATGTGGTCACAGATTCTTGCCAGCGTTGCATCCGTGTAGGGCAGTGGCAACAGGTCGTTCAGGAAATGGCTGTCGTGCGTGGACCAG
>JBCCIK010000095.1:0-13348 GCA_039028255.1 Pseudomonadota bacterium
CCTTCCTCAATCAATCTCTGAAACCGCGCCCGAAGGGCTTCCGGCAAAGGTGCTGACATGATCCATCCTCCCAATCAGGGTGAATCACAAAATCAGCTTGTTGGGAATCCCCGCGATTCAGGTTTTGGGCGGCGCGCCTTAGTGACCTGATCGGGCGGCGCGCATCCGGCCGCCCGACTCCGGATCACAGACTGTCGTCCAGTGCGGCAACGATGCAGTCACCCATTTCGGTGGTCGATACGGGCTGAACGCCTTCATCCGCCAGCAGATCAGCGGTTCGGACGCCATCGGCCAGAACCTTTTCAACCGCCGCCTCCAGCCGGTCCGCCTCGGCCCCCTGATCGAAACTGTATCGCAGTGCCATTGCAAAGCTGAGGATACAGGCGATCGGGTTGGCCTTGCCTTCGCCCGCAATGTCCGGGGCAGAGCCGTGGACCGGCTCGTACAGCGCCTTGGGGCGGCCATTGGCCATCGGTGCCCCCAGCGACGCCGAAGGCAACATGCCAAGGCTGCCAGTCAGCATCGCCGCCGTATCAGACAGGATGTCGCCAAACAGGTTGTCCGTCAGGATCACATCGAACTGTTTGGGCGCGCGCACCAGCTGCATCGCGCCGTTGTCGGCGTACATGTGGGTCACTTCGACGTCGGGATAATCCTTGGCAACCCGGTCCACGACCTCGCGCCACAAAATGCCGGATTCCATCACGTTGGCCTTCTCCATCGAGCAGACCTTTTTGTTGCGCCGCATAGCCAGTTCACAGGCAGAACGCGCGGCGCGCTCGATTTCGGATTCGGTATAGCGTTGCGTGTTGATGCCAACGCGCTCATTGCCTTCCTCGAAGATGCCACGTGGTTCGCCGAAATAGACGCCTGATGTCAGTTCGCGCACGATCACGATATCCAGTCCCGCAACCACGTCTTTTTTCAAAGACGAAAAATCCGCCAGTGCGTCAAAGCACTGGGCCGGACGCAGGTTCGAATACAAATCCATTTCCTTGCGCAGTCGCAGCAATCCGCGCTCGGGTTTCAGGCTAAAGTCCAGATCGTCATATTTGGGCCCACCCACTGCGCCCAGCAGGACGGCGTCGGCGTCATGTGCCCTTTGCATGGTTTCATCCGACAGCGGCTTACCGTGGGCATCGTAGGCCGCGCCGCCGACCAGATCCTCGCTCACGTCAAAGTGAAGGCCGCGATTGGTGCCGAACCAGTCGATGATCTTGCGCACTTCGGCCATAACTTCGGGGCCAATTCCGTCTCCGGGCAGGATGAGGAGCGAAGGGTTGGACATGAAGGTTCTCCTTGCGTTTCGTCGCAAAGGCCCTAGCGTCTGCGCCGCATCGGGTCAATGAGACGAACCCGTCAATTTACGAGGAAAACACATGTTGATACCGGGAAAACCCGTCCCTGAGCTGAAAATCGAAACCGTGGGTCACGGAACGTTCGATCTGGACGCCGATACAGGCGAAATCGGTTCGTTGGTGATCCAGTATCGGGGTCTGCACTGTCCGATCTGTATCAAGCAGATGGCCGAGGTTGAGGCCGCGCTGGATGATTTCGCCGATTTGGGGATCGAGGTAACCATGATCACCACCGATACAGCGCAACGCGCCGCTGAGACGGTGGAAAAGGCCGGGGTATCGCGGTTGCGGGTTGGTCACAGCCTACCGCTGGCCACAGCGCGTGACAGTTGGGGTTTGAATATCTCGACTGCACGGGACGGCAGCGCCGAGCCGGATTTTTTCGCCGAGCCCGGCCATTTCTACATTGGGACGGACCGGACGCTTTATTACGTATGGCAGCAGACAACACCGTTCGCGCGTCCTGCCATGTCGGACATTGTGGGCGGTCTGAAATTCACGCTGGGCAACAACTATCCGCCGCGCGGGACGTATACGGGCGCTTTGTAATCCCGTTCAAAGGTTGGCCTTCAGCCCGTCGGCCAGCAAATCCCAGACCCTGCGGATGCGCGGGGTCTGGCGCATTGCCTGTGGCGCGGCCAGCCAAACGGGCAGCACCAGAACGTCAACGCCTAGCTCCACAATTTCGACCAGCGGATCGGCCTCGGCAACCTGAACCTGACTAAAACCTATGCCGCAACCGGCGCGCACCAGTTCCCAATAGGCGCTTTGCAAGTCGCAGCGCGTTGCAAAGCTCTCCTTGGTTGCGGGCCAGCCTTTTTCCCGCATTTTTGCAATGATCTGCTGATTGGCGTCAAAACCGACAAGATCATGCTGGAACAACTCTTCCGGTGTTTCGGGGCGTCCGGCACGGTCCAGGTAGGATTTGGCCGCGCAAAAACACAAGGGCACGTCACCAATGTATCGCGACAGAATATCCATTTGTTCAGGCCGGTACATGCGTACGGCGATGTCCGCCTCGCGATACAGCAGGTTTTCGGTGGCATCGGTGGCGACCAGTTCCAGTTGAATGGCCGGTTCCTGCGCACGGATGCTGGCCAGAATGGGTGGTAGCAGATGATGCGACGCAAAAACCGACGCCGTGATCCGCACAGTGCCTTCCAATTGCTGAGACTGACCGGCCGCCACCATGCTGAACGCGCTCATGGCGCCATGCATCTCCTGGGCCATCGGCAACAGTTGCTGCCCAACCTCGCTGAGGTTCAGCCCGCGCGCATGACGGTCAAACAGCGACACGTTCAGGTCCGCCTCAAGCGTCTGGATCTGACGTCCCAAGGTCGGCTGGCTGCGGTCCAACTGGCGTGCAGCCGCCGACAAAGAACCTGTTTCCGCAACAGCCAGAAAGCTCTGTATCAACGACCAGTCTGCATGAGTAAGCGATTTATCCATTCAAATATGAATACACGATCTTGCTCAGGCGGCAATTGTGATTTTACCCAGGTTGATTGAACCACGGCCTATTGTGCCGAAACATCCACCCAAACCAGCCGGTGACGGCTTGCCTGGCGGGCGATAGTCTGCAGGTCCGAACCGTCCTGCGGCCAGAATACTCCGGCATCCACAATCGCCAGGTCGGCAGAAGGTAGCACGTAGTCGACCCGCATCTGCCCGGCCGATTCCCATTCGACGGTGTGCAGACGCCCTGCCGGGTCCTTGGGTTCCGGGTCCTGCAATCTGGGATCGGCCAGCAGGTTTTGTACGGCCTCTTTGCGCCCGTCGCCCCGAACCGGGTCCAGATTGGCATCCCCCGCGATAACAAAAGCGCCGGTCCCGGCGGAACCCAGCCCTCCATCCATTACAACCTGCCACAGCCGTATCTCATCCCGGTTGCGCAAGCCGTTGCGATCCTCGGCCCCGTCGAAGACCGGGGGGCTGGCGTGAAATGTCATAAGATCAATTTGCCCAATCGGGGTATCGATCGGTACGATCCAGTGTCCGGTTGACGACAGCCGTTGATGGGCCTGAGCGTTCAATGACGGAAATGGTGTGCCGTCAACCACCGGTAACTCTGCCCCCGGCAAATCCTGCCACAGCAAATCTGAAAAATCCCTGACCTCGGAATGCCGGATGTCAAAGCGGGACAGCACCGCCAATCCCTGATGCCCGGTATATAGCCCCCATCCCTGTGCGTCGCCGGGGCCTTGCACACGCCCGTCACCATCCAGATCGAACCCGCTGTGCAGACCAGAGTTCGGGCGGGTGGAATACAGATGCGGATAATCCAGCCCGTTATCACGCAGCAGGTCGGCAAGGGCTGTCAGGGTCCTGCCATCCATATCCCAGTCGATCCCTTGCAGGGCCACGATGTCAGGATGTACCTCAGTTAAAACAGCGACAACCGCCTGCACCTGTTCATCGTCGCGCTGAATGTCACGCAACAACAGGCCCGGGCCCTTGCGGCTGAGCTCGGTATTGAAAGTGGCGATGCGTATGGTGTCCGCTTGTGCCGCGAGCGGCAGCAAAAGCAGGATCAGAACACGGATCATGCGGTTTGAGTGGACTCGTTTGTGGAATAGGCCCGGCGTTTTTCAACAATCAGACTGGCGATGCGCAACGTCGCCAGCCCGCGCATGATCATGCTGGCAGGCAGAAAGGCCCAGGCGCTTATCGTCCAGATCAAAGTCTGAGGATTGCTAAGTGAAATCGGGTTGGCAAAATTTGTCAGCAACTTAAATGCCGCGGGGATCAGGAATGGCAGCAATATACCAATGCAGATGTTCAAGCGACCGTCGCGCTGTAGCCGGGTCACCACATCGCCGCCCTTTGTGGGGTCGAACAGGGGCAGGTTGGTCCAGACATTGAACGCACCGTTGCCCGTTGGCCATCCGCGCAGTTTCACCGCGTAGGCAAAGCTGGCAATTGTCACCAGCGCCGCAACATAGGCGACCCCGGCAGTGATACGCACCAGTTCCACCAGTGCCGGGCTAGAGCCGGCGGGCAGCATCAGAACGATCAGCCGGACCGGTGAATAGGGGAAATCAACCACATTTGCGACCGCCAGACCCATCGTATAACAAAAGGTCGTCATCTCGGTCGGGTCATAGGTGTTCTTGCAGATCAGCGTCAGGAACGTGACCATGGACATCAACCCGACATACCGCAGGCGGTTGACCGGAGGCGCATCGCGGAATTCGATAAAGCTGGGAAAGGCCGAATTGTATTCTGCAAACGTCAGAATGAACGCGAGTATCGCGAGAAAGACCACAATTTCGGTCCCATTCGTCGATGATACTGGCAGGTACAACGCGGGGGTCAACACCAGAAGAGCGACCAATATTCCACGTATCGCCGCCCCTGTTGTGCGCGCAATCACTATCCGAACCCTTTTCAAACCGGATCTGTCGCTCTGTGCCGACTTGATTCCAACTTGTGCCCGCCGTTCTGATTTTTTTCTGACGGATGCCTCTGATCGCCAACATGGACGATAAGCGACATTTCGCTCAAGCCGGGGTGCAGAAAACACTTAATTTCGGGCAAAAAGATGGCGCAACTGGTGCGGGATTGCATCATTTTGGACGCAAACCCGACGTGTATCTAAAATCGACGTCTAGATGTTGTGGTGGTTAAGGTTTTAACCCCAAGAATGCGAATGGGGTCGCCTTGGCGACCCCATCAGGTTGAGTGTCCACAGAATCATCCACAGAATCACACCCAGGGGCGGGCCTGACCTGCGTGATCTTCAAATTTATCGATGTGGTGATCTTTCTCCATGGTCAGACCAATGTCGTCCAAACCGTTCAGCAGACAGTGTTTGCGATGGGGGTCGATGTCGAATTCGATAACGACACCGTCGGACGTGGTGATCCGCTGATCGTCCAGATGCACGGTCATGCGGGCATTCTCGCCCTTATGCGCATCATCCATCAGAACCGTGTGGTGTTCTTCGCCCACAACGATCGGCAATATCCCGTTCTTGAAACAGTTGTTAAAGAAGATGTCGGCAAAGCTGGTCGAGATCACAACCCTGATGCCGAAATCCTTGATCGCCCAAGGCGCATGTTCACGCGATGAACCGCAGCCAAAGTTGTCGCCAGCGACCAGAATCTCGGCGCTGCGATAGGCGGGTTTGTTCAGGACGAATTCCTCATTCTCCCGCCCGTCGTCGTGATACCGCATTTCGTCGAACAGTACGACGCCAAGCCCCGACCGTTTGATGGTTTTCAGATGCACTTTCGGAATGATCATATCGGTGTCGATATTGATCAGCGGCATTGGGGCGGCCACCCCGTGGACTTTTTCAAACTTTTCCATGTCTACACTCCTGCGAGAAAGGGCCGCGCCCGCGCCCCGCGTTTAAGCTTCTTTCACTTCGCCATCGGGTGCGTTCTTGACGAAGAACGCCATGAAGACCAGACCAAACCCGTTGAACAGCATCTCGATACCCAGAAAGATCCCAAGAATGCTCATCAACACCGAAGGTTCGCTGCCCACATAGGTCCAGATGAGTCCGGCCAGAACGATGGACAAGATACCCGAAATCATCGTGGGCCAGAAAAACTGCGTGCCGCGCATCTGGAAGGACAGGATGACCCGCGCAATGCCGCCCGCCATGAACAGGATCAGCATCACAACCGCCAGTGTCAGCGTGCCCTGCAACGGGTGATCCAGAAAGGACCAGCCCAGAAACAGCATGACCGCGCCCATGATCAGCGACAGAATCTTGTTACCGGCGCCTTCGACGGTGAATCCTCCGACAATCTGAAACCCGCCCATGATCAACAGCAACACACCGGTCACAACCGTCACTGCAACGGAAGCCACAACAGGTGCGCCCAGCACGAAGATGCCGAACGCGATGGACAGCAGCCCCAGCAAAAGCCATTTGACCCAGTCACTCATGTTTTCAATCCCTCAAATATCTAGATATGAGGGGAGCTTACATCAATTCACGGACGTCTGTCAGCCGTCCTGTGATTGCCGCTGCGGCAGCCATTGCCGGGCTCAGCAGATGGGTGCGCCCACCCCGCCCCTGACGGCCTTCGAAGTTGCGGTTCGAGGTCGCGGCACAGCGTTCGCCCGGCTGCAACTGATCGGGGTTCATCGCCAGACACATCGAACATCCGGCCAGGCGCCATTCAAACCCGGCGTCTTTAAAGATGTCTGCAATGCCTTCTTCTTCGGCCTGCGCGCGAACCAGACCGGAACCGGGGACAACCATGGCCCGCATCCCGTCCTTGATCTTCTTGCCTTTCAGAATTTCGGCGGCGGCGCGCAGATCTTCGATGCGGCCGTTGGTGCAGGATCCGATGAACACAGTGTCGATTTTCACATCGCTGAGCTTTTGGCCGGATTGCAGGCCCATGTATTCGATTGACCGGCGCGCGGCTTCGATCTTGCCGCCTTCGAAATCCTCGGGTTGCGGCACGGTGGCGGTGATCGGCAGCACATCTTCGGGGCTGGTGCCCCAGGTCACGACCGGTGCAATGTCTTCGCCACGAAGGGTGACAACCTTGTCAAAATGCGCGCCCTCGTCGGTGTAAAGCGTTCTCCACCAATCCAGGGCCGCTTCCCATTGCGCAGCCTTCGGGGCGTGCGGACGGCCTTTGACATATTCAAACGTGGTCTCATCAGGCGCGATCAGTCCTGCGCGGGCACCACCTTCGATGGCCATGTTGCAAACAGTCATGCGGCCTTCCATCGACAGGCTGCGAATCGCTTCGCCGCAGTATTCGATGACATAGCCGGTGCCTCCGGCAGTGCCGGTTTCACCGATCACGGCCAGCGTGATGTCTTTGGCGGTCACGCCTGGCTGCAATGTGCCGGTGATCTCGACCTTCATGTTCTTGGACTTTTTCTGGATCAGCGTTTGCGTCGCCAGAACGTGTTCAACCTCGGACGTGCCGATGCCGTGGGCCAGTGCGCCAAACGCGCCGTGGGTTGCGGTGTGGCTGTCGCCGCAAACAACCGTCATGCCGGGCAGGGTCCAGCCTTGCTCTGGCCCGACGATGTGAACGATGCCCTGACGCACGTCATGCACCGGGTAATAATGAATGCCAAAATCTTTGGCGTTCTTGTCCAGCGCATCCACCTGGATACGCGATTCAGGGTTTTCAATGCCTTTCACACGATCATGCGTGGTTGGTACGTTGTGGTCGGGCACGGCAATGGTTTTTTCCGGCGCGCGCACCTTGCGGCCTGCCATCCGCAAGCCCTCAAAGGCCTGGGGGCTGGTCACCTCGTGCACCAGATGGCGGTCGATATAAAGCAGACAGGTGCCGTCTTCGCCTTCGTGCGCGACATGGGCATCCCAGATTTTGTCATAGAGCGTTTTGGGGGACATCGGTCCTCTCCCGTACAGATGAGAATTAGCTGGCGAGTGGGCTCAGGCCGCCGATAGGCGGGCCAGGACCGTGCGGGCAGCCCCAAAGAACCGTTCACGCAGGCGCGCGCGGTCTTCCAGATTCTGAAGTTGGGCCACATTGAGTCTCATGTTTCGTGAAATATAGATACCTGCTGCGTCTATCAAGGTCTTGTGCGCCTTCAAGGTGCCAAGAGGGCACATTTGTGGGAGGCTTGGATGCCCTTCATTGAAATGTCATGGGGTGCTTGCTACCATTAGAGTATCCCGGCGCCGCGGGCTGGCGGTGCGCAACAAAGGAGGACTATGTCCTGTCTCTGCATACTCAGGCGGGTTTCCCCGCCGATGACGGAGCCACAATGATGGCCCGCTCTCAGTCAATCAGCGACAAGCTGCTTGAACGCATTCTTTCCTCACTTTCCGATGACAAGGCCGAAGACGTCGTGCAGATCAACCTGCAAGGCAAATCCTCGGTTGCGGATCACATGGTGATTGCCTCGGGTCGGTCGACCCGTCAGGTCTCGGCCATGGCGGAAAAGCTGACGGATCGTATCAAGCAGGAATTCGGTTTCACCTCGAAGGTTGAAGGCAAGGATGCCGGCGACTGGGTGTTGATCGATACGGGCGACGTGATTGTCCACATCTTCCGCCCTGAAGTGCGCGAATTCTATCAGCTGGAAAAAATGTGGCTGCCCGCGGGTGGCAGTGCCTCGGCCAGTTGAGGCGTTACTTCGACCTGTTTTAAGAGGTCGACGGCGAGAGAGATATGCGTATCAGCATAATTGCGGTCGGGCGATTGCGCGCCGGGCCAGAGAAGACCCTGCTTGACGATTACCTGACCCGATTTGACCGGACCGGCCGTGGCCTGGGCCTTGGGCCCGCCCGGGTGGTCGAGGTTGAGGACAGGAAAAACGCAGGCATGGGGGCCGAGGCCACTTTGCTGCGCAAGGCGATGCCGAAAGGCGCAGTGATTTGCACGCTGGACGAACGCGGGCGGATCATGTCATCGCCTGAATTCGCGCAGAAACTTGGCAATTGGCGGGATGCCGGGCGGCAGGATCTGGCTTTGATGATCGGCGGCGCGGACGGTATCGACCCGGCGCTGCGGTCCAAGGCCGATTTTTCCATTTCATTCGGGTCGATGGTCTGGCCGCATATGCTGGTCCGTGTGATGCTGGCCGAGCAACTTTATCGGGCCGCCAACATCCTGAGCGGCGGCCCTTATCACAGGGTGTGACATGGCGCAGCTACTGATCGTTTACCATTCCCGCACCGATGGCGCCCGACAAATGGCCAAAGCGGCGACAGAGGCCGGGCGCGGCGAGGCGGATGTTGTGCTGAAAACTGCGGATCAAGCCGGTCCCGAGGATTTGCTGGCAGCAGATGGTTACATCTTCTGCGCGCCCGAGAATTTGGCGGCCATTTCAGGTCTGATGAAAGAGTTCTTTGATCGCACCTATTATTCGGTTCTGGGCAAAATCCAAGGCCGCCCTTATGCGCAGATGTTCTGTGCCGGTTCCGATGGTGAGAACGCGGCCCGCCAGATCGCGCGCATCGCAACCGGGTGGCGTCTGAAGCAGGTGCAGCCAGCGCTGATTGTGTGCACTCATACCCAGACGCCCGACGCGATTCTGGCCAGGAAATCCATACCCGAAACCGATCTGGACAGATGCCGCGCGCTTGGGCTGGCTATGTCCGCCGGGCTTGTCATGGGCGTGTTCTGAATTTCAGGGCAATGTCACTATGAATGTTTCGTCCGCCCAGCCGTGCACATTGCAGCGTGCCTGCACTTGCACTTGTGTTGCATCGCCCGGGATCGCCACACCGCTTAACGAGCGGGTGAAAGGCTGTTCAGTCTCGTGCGGGTGGTGCAGGACACGCATGCCCAGTTCATTGCCCTGCGTGTCCAGCACGCGCCAGCCATCGGCATAATGATCCCACCCCGTGTCCGGGTGCGAGACGGTGACATCAAAGCGCCAGGTATCACCGTTGCGCTGTGCGCTGGCGTTTTCGACAACGGGCGCGTCGGCAAAGGC
Organism: Pseudomonadota bacterium; assembly: GCA_039028255.1. GTDB lineage: Bacteria > Pseudomonadota > Alphaproteobacteria > Rhodobacterales > Rhodobacteraceae > Ruegeria. Next base: position 9,753 of record JBCCIK010000095.1, read on the forward strand.
GGGGGCGGCCAACAGGGCCATGAGAACCAGATGTTTCATGGCTCCAAGCCTAGCCCGCGCCGCAAGGAAATGCGATCACGATCCGGTGTTCAACAGAACCTGACGCGAGTTCGATGCAAATTCCCGCCGAAACAGCACCGCCAACGTCATCAGCGTGGCCAGCACCAAGGCCACGGGCCCCAGTATCCAGGCACCTGCGGCCAGTGCGAAATATGTGGCTCTGAGCCCCCGATTGAACGCCCGCGCAGCCGTCACGCAGATCTCGGCCGCTTGTGCGGCGCGTGGATAGGCAAGCGGGTCCTGCGGATCGTTCGGGACGGCGGCCATCAGAACAGCGCTATAGCCGAACAACCGGTGCGCCCAGACGTATTTCAGAAAGGCGTTCGCCAGAAACAAAAGGATAATCAGTATCTTGACCTCCCAAACAAGCGCAGGGGCAGTCCCCAGCGCCAGGTCCTGAGCCAGCCCGGCCAGACGTTCCGTATTGCCCAGCAAAGCCAATCCACCACCAATTCCGATCATTGTTGTCGAGGCGAAAAATGTACTGCCTTGTCGCATGGTGCCGATCACCTGCGCGTCAAACACGCGCGGCTGGCGGGTGACCATCTCTTTCATCCAGTCGCGGCGGTAATTGTCCATGATCATGCCGACCGATGGCCTGAGCACCGAAGCGTTTTCAATCCGCCATCCAATCCACAACCATGCGCCTATCAGCAGCAACAGGCCAACAAAGTCAAACAACGAGAACGGCAGCATAAAATCGATCCAGGACATGCTGATGACACTAAAGTCTGATGGATCGACTGGCCAGATCGAAAGCCTGACGAACCCGACGATTGCACAGATGCACAGGATCGATGCGTGTCACTAAAATCTGCATATCATGAATTTCGGCACCCTCGGATGCCTGCCCTGCATATTGATGCACAGAGGTCTCACATTTTCTCGAAATCCGGTGTTGACCGTGCCGCCCTATTTTCGCCCCACGCGGCCCTTATGACGCATGCCTGGGACGCAAGAACGGAGAACCGCGTGCGCAACTGGATCAGGGGTATGGCGCTTGCCGCGTTGCCGCTGGTGGCGGCGGCGCAGGACACCAGCCTGAAAAGTCTGGACACGTCCGATTCCGGCCGGGCGTGGATGGCCGTCGGGCGTCTGGATATTGACGGCACCGGGTTTTGCACCGGGGCGCTGATCTCGCCGACCCTGGTTTTGACCGCCGCGCATTGTCTGTTCGAAAAAGGCACCAGCAAACGTATCGATCCGGCACGCATTGAATTTCTGGCCGGGTGGCGGCGTGGGCGCGCCTCGGCCTATCGGGCTGCACGCCAGGCTGTTATTCATCCAAAGTATCAATATGATGACGGGGTTGCGACAGAACGGGTGCAATATGATCTTGCGCTGATCGAACTGTGGCAGCCGGTGCGCAACACGACAGTTATTCCGTTTGAAACGGGCGATCGACCGGTTCGAGGCCAAGAGGTGAGCGTTGTTTCATACGCGCATGACCGGGCCGAGGCGCCCTCGCTACAGCAGGTCTGTTCGGTCATGGCCCGGCAATCCGGTTTTCTGGTTGTGTCCTGCGATGTCGATTTCGGCGCCTCTGGTGCGCCGATTTTTTCATTCACCGAAGAACGCCCGCGCATCGTTTCAGTCGTATCCGCCAAGGCGGAACTGAATGGTCAGAGCGTGGCCTTGGGAACGGCGTTGGAGGAGTCATTGCAATTGCTTCAGGCAGAGCTTGCATCGGGGCGGGGGTTTGGTCTGTCTTCGACCAACACCACCTCGGGTGAAAACGTCGGCGCGAGATTTGTAAAACCATGAAAAAGTTTGTGATTTCTTTGCTCGCAAGCCTGTTGATCGCAGGATCACCTGCCACGGCGCAGAACCAGAAACGCACGCTGGATGATCGCAGTGATCTGTATGGGTGGGAGGCCGTTGGCAGGCTGGATGTTGGCACCAGATCATTTTGCACGGGCACATTGATCGCCCGCGATCTGGTTCTGACGGCGGCCCATTGCGCGTTGGACAAGCGCACAGGCCAGCCTTACCTGCCGGGCGAGGTGACCTTTCGCGCGGGTCTGGCCAATGGTGCCGCGCTGGCAGAACGCAAGGTCGTGCAGATCGCTGCGCATCCGGGCTATGGCGCCAACGATCCTTTGTCGCCGCAGAGCGTCCGGGACGATGTTGCGCTGATGCGGCTAGAAGATCCCATACCTTATGACATCGCCGATCCATTTGGGCTGTACAGCGGTCGGGTGATCGGCAATGAACTGAGCATTGCATCATATGGGCGTGGCCGGTCCGAGGCGATCACGCGCGAACGGTCCTGCCGCATTCTGGAACGGCGTCAGGGTCTGATTACCTTTGACTGCGATGTCACGTTCGGTTCGTCCGGGTCTGCGATTCTGACCAAGAACGGCGCGCGCTGGCAGATTCTTTCGGTGGTTTCTGCGGTTGGCGTATACGACGGCAAAAAGGTGGGTTTCGGAATGGAACTGGGTGACACCGTTTCGAAACTGAAAGCCATTATGCGCAGGGACGCGCCACAGCCCAAAGCCGCGATCCGCCGGTTGCAGGTTGGGTCGGGAAAATCCGGGTCAGGTGCGAAATTCATCAGTTCCGGCGGGGGTTGAACTCGGTTCGGTCGTTCCCCATGTCAGCACTATCGGATCGCCACAACCGGGGTTCGATATTCACAATCGCCCGTCCGAACGGAGGGCATATTTCGTAAATCGCTCAGATGAGGGTAACGACACATGCGTACATTTGACTTTGCACCGCTGCACCGCGCAACCGTTGGATTCGACCAGATCGCAGACATGATGGATCGCGTTCTGACCAATGACGTGGCACAGCCAAGCTATCCACCTTACAACATCGAAAAAACCGAAGCGGATGCATACCGTATTTCGGTCGCTGTTGCCGGCTTTTCAGAGGACGACCTGTCGGTCGAAGTAAAAGAAAACTCGCTTGTCGTCTCGGGCAAGAAAGCCGCTGGCGACAAAGAGCGCAGCTATCTGCACCGTGGCATCGCCACCCGCGCGTTCGAGCGCCGCTTTGCCCTGGCCGATCATGTCCGCGTGACGGGCGCCAGCCATGAAAACGGTATGCTGAACATCGATCTCAAGCGCGAAGTGCCAGAGGCCCTGAAACCGCGCCGGATCGAAATCGCGTCGGGCAAGGCCATTGAGAAAGACGTGGTCGACGCCAAGGCCGTGAACTAAGGCCTTTGACGAACCGGCGGTGATCAGATCCTCCCTTAATTGCCGCAAGACCTGCGCCTCGCGTTCCTCCAGACGCGGGGCGCTGTTGATCTCAGATTCCGCCCGGATGCCGCCAAAAATCTGGCAATGATCGTGAACCTTGCGCTAGGCTCATCCGCAGGATGTGTCAGAGGACATATCGCACCCGTTGACCAAAAAAGGAATCGGAACCGATGCGCTCAAAAGTCTATTTTGTTGGAACGATCTGCACGATACTTGCGTCAGCCGCCGTCACCGCCCCTCCGGCGCAGGCCAATGATGCTGGCGATCTTATTGCTGGTGTCGCGCTGGGCGTTTTGGGGGCGTCAATCGCGCATCATCATCACAAGC
>JBCCIK010000096.1:0-12806 GCA_039028255.1 Pseudomonadota bacterium
CATTTTTACCCCTGATTTCGTTATGAGGGAGAAAACGTCTCAACAAAATCAGGCTCAAGATGATCCTGCGTCTGAACATGCATCGCCAAACGCAAACGATCCGGCATATTCGTCGGACCAGGTATAAATATCGGATTCTGTATAGACATAGTTCGCTCCTCAGATTTCAACGAACTATCCCCCGTCAGACGCTATTTTGCAATTTTTCCGAAAATATTTTTTAGCATATGAAAAAATATACTATTCGGTTGAAATAACGACGTTATTTAGTTTTTCGAAAAATGACCATTTATCTCACATATTTGAAAAATTAGATCAGACAGCTATAATTTTCGTTGCAACTCAAGGGGGAGTACAGATTTTGGAGAATCAGAACAGAAAACGCGGTCGGCCCAGATCAGTGTTCAAGGAAAGCTCGGCGGGAACCATGCAATCGCTGGACCGGGCGCTTGGAACGCTTATCGCCGTTGCCGAACTGGAACGCTGCACCTTGAGCGATCTGAGCCGGGAGATCGGCATTCCAACTGCCACCGCCCATCGGATCTTGATGACCTTGTCCAAACGAGGCTTTGTCAGCTTTGACGAGATGCGTCAGGAATGGATGATCGGGATCGAATCCTATCGCACCGGTGCAGCTTATATGAAATGCAATAGCGTGATCGAGATCGGTCGTCCGATCATGCGCAAGTTGATGCAGGATACCGGTGAAACCGCCAACATAGCCATGCCTGATACCGGCGATGTGGTCTTTGTCAGCCAGATTGAAACCCGCAACCCGATCCGGGCGTTTTTCCCGCCGGGTTCGCGCACACCGATGCATGCATCTGGGACGGGCAAGGCAATTCTGGCTGCAATGAAGCCGCAGGTGCTGGAGAAGGCTTTGTCCGTGACGACTTTTCATCCTTATACCAACCGCACCCTCGTCGAAAGCAAGGCACTGATGGCGGATCTTCGGACTATACGGGAACGCGGGTGGTCATTTGACGAAGAGGAACGATATTCCGGCATGTCCTGCATCGGCGCTGCGATATTCGATGATCAAAGCGAACCTTGTGCGGGCATCTCGGTTTCGGGGCCAACAGCGCGGTTCGGTGCACAAGAGGCAAAGCACTTTGGCAAGCTGGTCGCCAAAGCCGCACAAGAGGTAACCCTGGCGATAGGCGGTCGGATGCCGCAATAGCCGCGCGCCGATGGTCAGGTACGCGCGATAGATGTCATCCCTGTCTGCGCCATAGCAATACTCATTTCATCGCTGAGCACTGACCAGAGTTGTTCGAGGCCGGGTTCCCCTTCGGCTGCTATCGCAAACTGCATGATCCGGCCGAAAAATACGAAATCTGCACCATTCATGATTGCCTTTAACGCATCCTCGCCTGACCGGAGGCCACTGTCGAAGAACAGCGGATAGTCGTCGCCCACAGCCTTTCGAATATCCGGCAGCACTTTGAACGGGGATGGGGCGCTGTCCAATTGCCGTGCGCCATGACTGGACACCTGTATCGCGTCAACACCCGCGACTTTAAGTTGATGCGCGTCCTCGGCATCCAGTACGCCCTTGACGACCAAATTGCCGGGCCACGCGTCCCGCAGACGGTTCAGCGTATCCCAGGTTGCGCGCGCGCGACTTTCGGTGCGATCAAAGCTGTACCCGTCCATCACGAAATTCGCCATCTGCGGTTTGCCATGACGCAGGGCGGCCAAAGACCAGCGCGGATGCAGGGCAAAATCCGCAAACTGTTTCGGGCCGATGCGAAAGGGCATTTTGAAGCCGTGCCGCAATTCACGTGGACGGCGCCCGACTTCTGGCACGTCCACCGTCAGAACAAGGGTTTCGTAACCTGCTGCCCGTGCGCGCTCGACCAGCTTGAACGTGCCGGAGCCGTCACCACTGAAATACAACTGGAACCAGGCGTGACCCTGCGCAGTTTCAATAAGTTCTTCCATGGATGTGGACGCAACAGTCGATACACCCAGGGGAACCGCAAACCGCGCGGCCAGGCGGGCCAGCATCAGATCCGCCCCCGGCGCCGACAGGTTGCACATCCCCATGGGTGCGATGCCAAAGGGCCGCTGCGCAAGCTGCCCGAAGATCCGGGCCTGCAACGACCGTTCGCTGACGTCGCGCAGAATACGCGGGCGCAAGGTCATCGCATCAATCTCGGCACGGTTGCGCGCGGCACCCACCTGAGCGCCGGCTGAACCATCGATGTAATCGAACACCATCCAGGGCAAGCGCCGCCGCGCGATGCGGCGGGCATCTTCAGCGCTGTGAATTGCGCTTGGCGACATCAGGCCATCACAGCTTTCATAAAGCGATCGCGAATGACCACCGGGTCCATCGTGATTGGCGGCATCTTGGCGTTACCGCTTTCACACTTGGCGACGATGATGGTCATTTGCCCGGCGTCCAGCGCCTCTTGCAGAACGCGCCCGGTATCTTCTGCGGCGCATTCGATCACCCTCTGGCACCCTGCCGCCTCGGCCATTTTTGTCAGCGAGGTTTTCAGACCCGCATAGGTTGGCTGATCGCCGGTCGATCCGTAAGAGCCGTTATCGACGATAAGCAAGATGTAGTTATCTGCGACATTGTTGGCGATGGTAGGCAAGGTGCCAAGATTGGTCAGCACCGAACCGTCCCCATCAATCGCGATCACCGGTTTGGGTTGCGACAACGCAAGGCCCAGGCCGATAGACGAGGCCAGACCCATAGTGCCCAACATGTAGAAATTTGTGGGCTGATCGTCGATGGCGTGCAGTTCCTGGCTGGGAATACCGATGTTGCAGACAACCAGTTGATCACGCAGGATCGGAGCGATTTCCTTGAGAATTTCAGAACGGATCATTGGTCGCCGTAGCCTCCCCAGAAATTGGCGTCGGTCAGAATGGCGACCGGTTTGTTGCACATAAAAGTGTATTTCAGAATGGCGTCCAGCTCGTCGGCATCGGCCTGATGATGAAAGTGGTAGGTCGGGATGTTCAACTGCGCCAGAAGCGCTTTAGTGTGCACTGCCATCTCTACCTGACACGCGATCGGTTCGCGCAACTCGCCCCGGTACGAGATCAGCATGGGCAGCGGCATTCTGTAATACTGAATCAGGGTGGCCAGCGTGTTGATCGTCACACCAATGGCTGTGTTCTGCATGATGATGGCGGGTCTTTTGCCGCCCATCCATGCACCGGCACACAGGCCCATCCCTTCGTCTTCCTTGTTCGAAGGGATGTGGTAAATACTGTCGCGCTGATCAATTTCTTCAATCACGCCAGCCAGTTGTTTGCACGGAACGGTCGTAACGAACGACACGTCATTCGCCACCAGATCGTCTGTGATCTTTTTGTCGATATTCATGTTTCAGTTGTCAGTCCTGTTGGGGCGCCAAAGGCGCGATTTACAAGGTCAGGCCCTGCGGTGCACATGCACGGCACAATGGGCATGCCGGACGACCCGCGACGCGGTTGATCCGAGAAAATAGTCGCTAAGGCCCGGATTGTGCGAGCCGATGACGATGCAATCCACCGCATTACTGTCGGCAAAGTCGATGATAGTGCGCGCCGTGTGCCCCTTTACGATCCGGGCGTTGATGCCGCTCAGTCCGTCTACCTTTTGCAACAGTCTCTGCCGGGCCCTCTCGAACGCCGCTTCGACGACGGATTTGTCCAGATAGGCGCTGACCGAGCCTTGCGGCATCTCATAGACGTGCAGCGCCGTGATTTCGGCCCCCTCGACCGACAAAGCCCGTGCCACCTCCAGGGTATGCTGCGAAATGTCGTGATCCAAGGCCATTGGAACAAGAATTTTACTATACATGACCGCCTCCATAGCTGCCGGGGATTAGTCCCACGGGGTCAAGATAATCTTTGGTGATGCCACGATGCCAGCACGCAAATCACGAAAGGCCTGCGATCCGTCGGACAAGGGACGTTGTTCGAACCAGTCCAGAGGTCCGAGTTGGCCGTCGAAAATCGCCTGCGCCGTCTGGCGAAAGTCTTCTGCGGTATAGGTGTAGGTGCCGATGAATGTGATTTCCTGCAAGGTCATGCGACGGATATCCAAACCACCGGAATCCTCACCCAGTCCAACATGAACGATCACACCACCGGGCTGGACATGCGCCGACGCATCGGCCCGCGTCGCGGCATAGCCCACCGCGTCGACAACCAGAGGATATTCACCCGCGACATGATCGATCAGTTGGAACGACCTGAGATTTTCCAGAAAGCGGCGGCGCAGGGCGTTTGGCTCGGCGATTGTGACATCCTCAACCCCCATCGCCCCAAGGGCCAGCGCCGCGGCCAGGCCGATGGCGCCCCCACCGATAACAAGCGCGCTTTCTTTCATGTCAGGATGCAGCGCCTCGATCCCCAACCGTACCGCGTGCCAACTGACGGCCAGCGGTTCGGCCAGTGCCGCGCGGGTCAGCGAGACGTGATCGGGAACCTCGACCAGATTGGCATCGGGCATTCTGACATATTGTGCAAATGCCCCTTGGCGCGGGGGCATCGATATGATCTGCCGCTCGGGGCACAGGTTTTCGCGCCCGGCCAAACAGGCAGGGCAATCGTCGCATGTAACAAGCGGATTGATCGTGACCCGCGCACCGTCGCGCGGTCCGCCGACAATCCGTCCGGCGGCCTCGTGGCCCAGTATCAAAGGCGCGGGGCGACGGGCATCATGCCCAAGATAGGCATGCATATCCGATCCGCAGATCCCAACCGCGTCGATCCGGATCTGGTGCTCGTCACTGCCCGGTACTGCATCAGGGACATCGCGAAACGCGATCTGCTCAACCCCTTCGTACACAAGTGCCTTCATTTCGCAGTGAACCCCCCGTCGACCATCAGGATTTGCCCGGTCACGTAATCCGATGCCCGGGAACACAGAAACAGGATCGGTCCATCAATATCCGCCATCCTGCCGTTGCGCTGCATACAGGTTTGCTCGGCGTTGCGGGCGGCCCGGTCCGGGTCATCAAAAACCGCCTGCGTCAGTTCGGTCGGGAAAAATCCGGGTCCGATGGCATTGGCGGTGATTCCATACTGTGACCATGCTTCGGCCATGGCACGGGTCAATTGCCCGATCCCGGCCTTGGTCGCGCCATAGGCAATGCCACCGGGAAACGCGCGCGTGGTCTGGAGCGAGGCAAAATTCACAATCCGACCCCAACCTTTATCCTTCATCGCAGGCACCATCGCCTGGCTCAGGAAAAACGGAGCGCTGAGATTCAGCGCGATCGTTGCATCCCAGCCTTGCGCCGTGACGTCATCGGCGTTTTCGCGCGTGTTCACGCCTGCCGCATGCACAACGATATCCGGTGACCCGAACCTCGACGATACATCCTCAACCACGGACAAGATCCCATCGCGGTCTGCAACATCACCCGTTACGGCGGCAGCGTCAGCACCGATTTCTTCGCACAGCTCTGCCAGCGCATCGGCCCGCCGCGCCACACCGACCACACGCGCACCGGCCGCAGCCAGAACACGGGCAACATGCCGTCCCAGACCAGAGCTTGCACCAGTGATACAGGCAACGCGGCCGGTCAAATCAAAAAGCGCGCGCGGGTCATCCATCTGCGGTCAGGTCGAACTGCTCATCTGGGAAATACTTGGCCAGACGGACATCTGCTGCGCGAGCATGTCCCTCCATCCCTTCCAAACGCGAAATCCGGGCGGTGGCCACCGCGATGGGCTTGGACCCTTCCCGGGTCGCCCTCTGCCATGTCACGATCTTCATGTATTTATGGACACTCAAACCACCGGTATAGCTGGCCGCACCCGACGTTGGCAGGACGTGGTTGGTACCTGTCGCTTTGTCGCCGTATGACACTGTGGTTTCCTCACCCAGAAACAACGATCCATAGCAGGTCAGGCGGTTCAGCCACCAATCCAGATCAGCGGCCTGCACCGTCAGGTGTTCCGGCGCATAGTCGTCAGAACAGGCTGCCATTTCCTCGCGGTTCGAGCAGACGATGACCTCGGCATAGTCGCGCCATGCGGCAAAGGCGTTGTCGCGGTTCAGTTCAGGCAGATCGTCGATCAGCGTGGGGACCAAATCCATCACCTTTTGCGCCAACGCGCGATCATCGGTGACCAGCCAAACGGGCGAGTTGTAGCCATGCTCGGCCTGGCTGACGAGATCAGTCGCCACCACATGCGCATCCGAGGTCGCATCTGCCAGCACAAGACTGTCGGTTGGGCCAGCGATCATGTCGATGCCGACCTTGCCATACAGTATCCGCTTGGCCTCGGCCACGAACTGGTTGCCCGGCCCAACCAGGATATTTGCGCGCGGCAGGCCAAACAGACCATATGTCATCGCGGCCACACCCTGCACGCCGCCCATCGCCAGTATGCTGTCCGCCCCACAGATATGTGCGGCATAGACAATCGCGGGCGACACTCCGTCGCCCGGGCGCGGCGGAGAACAGGCCGTTATGTGCCGGCATCCGGCCACCTTGGCCGTGGTGACGGTCATGATCGCACTGGCGATATGGCTGTACCGACCGCCCGGCACGTAACAGCCTGCGGCATCTACGGGGATCGCCTTTTGACCAGCAACGAAACCGGGAACGATCTCCATCTGAACGTCAGACACAGTTGCCTTTTGCGTTTCGGCAAAACGACGCACATTATCGTGGGCAAATCGGATGTCAGCCTTCAGCTTTTCCGGCACCAAAGCAATCGCGGCATCGATTTCATCCTGCGTCATCAATACGTTACCGTCGAACTTGTCGAATTTGGCTGCGTATTCCAACGCTTTTGCATCTCCGCCTGCCTCGATATCGGCAAGAATAGTCTTGACCGTATCGTGCACCTCGGACGCATGGGATTGCGCCGTCAAAGTTGCTTTTTTCAAATAGTCACGCGGCATAGTCAGCAGATCCTATTGGTAGATTTCAGGAAGCAGGGTTGTGGACACCGCCGGAACATAGGCGATCAGCAAAACCACAACCAGCATGGTCAGAACAAACGGCACGGCACGTGCGGCGATCTTCAAAATCGACTCGCCGGTGATACCGGACACAACAAACAGGTTCAAACCGAGCGGTGGCGTGATGAAGCCAACGCCCAGCGCGGTGATCATCATGATGCAGAACTGGATTTCGTTCATGCCGATATTGTCGGCCAGCGGTTTGAGTATGGGGGCCAGGATCACGATGTTCGGGGTCGTCTCCATCACACAACCCGCAGCGATCAGGATACCGATCATAAGCAAGATCAGGACATAAGGATCATCCGTCATGTTGGTCACCGAGGTTACAAACCCTTGCGGCACACCCATGATCGCCAGCGCCTCGGCCAGAGGAGCAGAAAAGGCAATAATCGGAAGGATAACACCGTTCACTTTGGCAGAGCTGACCAGCATTGACGGGAAATCGGCCAACGTCAGCGTGCGCAGAATAAAACCCATGATAATGGTGACGACTACGGCGGTAGCGCCGGCCTCGGTCGGGGTCAGACGGCCCGAGAAGATGCCATAAAAGATGATGCCCGGCACAATAAAGGCATACCAGCCGGATTTCAGCGCCTTGCCCAGGTTGGACAGCCACTCGCCCAGGGTCATCATGCCGCCGCCCTCATAGGCATAGATACGGTTCATGATGATATTGGTGACCAGGATCGACACCAGAATGGCCAGACCGGGAATAAGCGCCGCCAAGAACAGTGTCGATGCGGAAATCCCCAGCACCAGTCCGATGATGATATAGGCAATCGAAGGCGGGATCAGGATGCCGGTGCAGGCCCCTGCGGCAACCAGCGCGCAAGCGTAGGGGCGGGGATAGCCGCTTTCAACCAGTCGGTTGATCGTCATCCGCCCCACGGCTGCGGCCCCGGCCGCATCAGAGCCCGAGATGGCCGCAAACATACCGCATACCAGCACGGTGGCCGAGCCAAAGCCGCCTTTGGCAAAACATGTCAGCGCCTCGGCAACATCCAGAAACTTGCGTGACAGCCCGGTACGGACCAGAACATCACCGGTCAGAATAAACAGCGGAACGGCCGTCAGAGCAAAGGCGTCAATGCCAGTGAAAAGGCTTTCGCCGACAAGGCTGAGAGGCAGATCGCCGGACATGATCAGCATCACGATCGCTGCCGTGCCGATGGCGGCCCAGACAGGCACCGCCAGTGCAATCAGGCCGACAAAAAGGATGACCGGCAGATAAAAGTCCCAGCCAAGTTCAACGGTTTGATTGAGGGAATTCCAAAGCATGCCGGATCTCCTCAGTCAAACAGCTTGTCGCCTTCGAAGACGGGCGTTCCGTCACGAAGCGACTTGATGTCACGCATCAGAGATTGGATCAGACGCCAGATCATCAGCGCAAAGCCAGTGGGAACGGCCATCAGGAACCACACCTTGGACACCCGCAACCCATCCGTGACCGACCCGAATTTGGCCGAGACGTGAACGGCCTCGTACGACCAGTACAGCGCTATGATCGCAACCACGAACATCACCAGATCACCGAAGATGTACAGCAATGCCTTGGGGCGCGGGCCGATGTAATGCATGATGACGTCGATACGGATGTGGGCCCGTTCCTTTACGGCTGCCGCAGCGCCAATCCACGCCAGATAGATGAACGAGTAGCGGACGATTTCTTCACCCCAGATCGAAGAGTAGGCAAAAATCTCTCGGCGCAGAACCTCGATCGCCATGGTGATGACCAGCATCACGTAGAACACCAGCAGCAGCCATCGTTCGGCATTGCGGTCTATGTTTTGAAGAACGGTCATCACTTCCCTCGACGATAGAACAGCCAGGCGCCAGCCTTCTGTTGCGGGCCCGTGCGGGCCTGACTGTATTCAGTGGCAGCGGACGCCAGACATGGGGCGTCCGCGAGGATGATATCAGGCGTCGTGGACGTAGTACTTGCCCTGCGTACCCGCCGCTTCGACAAGCTTTTCGAAAGCGTCCATCGATCCGGCCAGTTCCGTTTTGAACGGATCCCAGTCGGGCCGCTGATATCCGCCGACCTCTTGCCATTCTGCCAGTTGATCCGCGCTCAGCGAGTGGAATTCAACACCGGCCTTATTCAATTCTGCCATTGCATAGGCTCGCGCCGACGGCACCTTGGACAGGTTCTGATGGCTGGTCATTTCCGACCCCCACATGATGCCTTCCTGAACATCCGACGGCATTGAATTGAACCATTCGAGGTTACAGGAATAGACCTGGCTGTCCGGAACCGCCTGAGTAAAGGTCACATGGCTGAGGATGTCCTTGAAGCCAAACACAAACAGCGCACCAACGGACGGATCTAGCGCATCAGCCACACCCTGTTTGATCGCCGAGGGCGTTTCGCCCCACGCAACAGGCGTCGGGTTTGCACCGGCCAAGCGGTAATACTGTTGCAGCATCTTGGATCCCGGCACGCGGAACTTGATCCCGGCCATGTCGCCCGGTGTGATTACAGCATCGCCCCCCTGACGCACGGCCACAACCCGCGGGTCAATCACAACGTAGAACAGCGCTTTGAAACCTGCGGCCTCGACCTTGGGGTGCACTTCGCTCTTCCAGGTTTCTGAATGCACAAGATTGGTGAAACGCTGGTTCGACCCACACAGGTAGGGCATGTTGATCAGATCAACGGTTGATGCAAACGGCGCAAAATTCGACAGTGAATGCTGTGCCGCCTGAATTGTGCCGCCCTGCACTTTCTGCACCAGCGATCCACCCGCACCCAATTGACCACCCGGCGCCAGCTTGACATAGACCTTGCCATTGGTCGCGTTCTGAATGTTCTCTTTCAGATCCAGCTGCATGATCGGATAGCTGCGCGACGCGCCAAGTACATAGGCGGTTGCGATGGTCATCACGTGATCAGCCGCTTTCTCGCGGTCGCTTTCTTCCTTGGCGGTCTGCGCCGCAGCTTCGGACGACCACAGCATGCCACCGGCCCCGGCAACCAATGCGGCCGTGAAAGCACCGCTTGCGCTGAGCTTCAGGAAATTGCGGCGCTCTTCCGAGGCCAGTTCATTTCTGTCGTTGTTCATTTGGTGCCCTCCCAAGCAAAAATTCAGCCTCCGTTTTTGGCGTCGCGGTCGGCTTCCTTTTTCAGAATTGCGACAACGAACAGGATCGAGGCCGCGAACAGAACCAGCATTTCTCCTACGTCTCCAAGAAATGCGCTGTTGGCAAACGCACCCAGCGCCACATTTGCAAAGTAAACAACAAATACAAATATGGATGCTGCAAGATACATTTCCCGGACTCCCTTCAGAATCGGTCCTGACTTATTTGTAAGCGCTTACATCATAAATGCAAGCGCTTACATTTGTTGCTTTTATATTCCCGTAACAGCGTTTAGAGTCGGAAAAAGCGAATTACAGGTTTGGAAATGCCAAAACTTCGGTCGGCCCCAACACTGAATGACGTGGCGAAAATGGCCGGGGTGTCGACCGCCACTGTGTCGCGATGCCTCAACGATCCTGAAAGGGTTGTTGACAGCACGCGCACGCGAGTCATGTCGGCGGTCGAAGCCCTGGGCTACACGCCCAATTTCGCAGCACGCATTATGGCGGCCAAACGTTCCTTTACCATCGGCGCAATTATCCCAACGATGGACAACGCCATTTTCGCCCGGGGCTTGCAGGCTTTTCAGGAAGAGATTCACAAGCGCGGCTACACTCTTTTGGTGTCGAGTTCCGCATACAAGCCCGAGGTCGAAAAAGAACAGATCAAAACCCTGGTTGCCCGTGGTGCGGACGGCCTGTTGCTGATCGGCCATGACCGCGATGACCGGATCTACGATTATCTGGATCGACAGAAAGTTCCCGCGCTGGTCGCGTGGTCTTTTATGCCGGGCAAACGCTGTCCCTCGATCGGTTTTGACAATCGCATGGCCATGCATGCGCTGACACAACAGGTTCTGGCGCTTGGACATACTCGCGCCGGCGTGGTGTCAGGGATCACCGTCGGCAATGATCGCGCGCGGCTCAGGATCGAGGGTATAAGGGACGCCTTTCGACAGCAGGGACTGCAAAAAGACGCATTGTCGATTGTCGAAACCCCGTATGGCATCGAAAACGGGGCCGAGGCGTTCAAAGAGCTGATGTCGGTCAAACATCCCCCTACTGTTGTGCTGTGCGGCAACGACGTGCTTGCTGTGGGCGCAACCCGTCAGGCGCTGAACGTAGGAATGCGCATTCCTCAGGATGTTTCAATCACTGGATTTGACGATCTGGAACTCGCACAGATCGTCCAGCCCGGTCTGACAACTGTGCACGTACCGCACCGCGAAATGGGCCGTAAGGCGGCAATTGAGCTGATCGACATGATCGAAAACGGAACTCCGGGTCAGTCGCACAGGCTGGAAACCCAAATCGTACAGCGCAATTCGTTGGGTCAGGCAAGCGGCTTTCCCCAGCGCTGACAGCGCCCCAACGAAAAACGCCCCGGACTTGCGTTCGGGGCGTTCTGAATTTGAAATCGCAATGCGCTTAGCCGCGTTCTTCGATGATCTCCACCAGATGCGGGATCTTGTTGACCATGCCACGGACCGAAGGCGTGTCCTCCAGTTCGCGGGTCTTGTGCATCTTGTTCAGACCCAGGCCGATCAGGGTTGCGCGCTGTTCGGCGGGGCGGCGGATCGGAGAACCGATCTGCTTGACGACGATGGTTTTTGCCATGGGTTGCTCTCCTTACGCTTCGGCTTCAGCAGGTGCTGCAGCCGCCGGGGCTTCGTCCCGCTTGGGCAGGATGTCGGCAACTTTTTTACCACGACGTGCGGCAACCGAACGCGGGCTCTGCTCTTTTTGCAGGCCGTTGATGGTGGCGCGGATCATGTTGTACGGGTTCTGCGAGCCCAGCGACTTGGACACAACGTCCTTGACGCCCAGCATTTCGAACACAGCACGCATTGGACCACCGGCGATGATACCGGTACCTTCCGGTGCGGTGCGCATAACCACTTTACCAGCCCCATGACGGCCTTCGATATCGTGGTGCAGGGTCCGGCCTTCGCGCAGCTGCACGCGGATCATCTGACGCTTCGCTTGTTCGGTCGCCTTGCGGATGGCTTCGGGTACTTCTTTCGCTTTACCCTTGCCAAAGCCGACGCGGCCTTTCTGATCACCAACAACCACCAGAGCGGCGAAGCCAAAGCGCTTACCACCTTTTACGGTTTTCGAAACGCGGTTGATTGCAACCAGGCGATCTGCAAATTCCGGTGCTTCTTCACGGTCGCGACCACGGCCCCGACGGTTTTCACGTTCTGCCATTTGGCATCCCTTTTTCTCATGTGGCGTTTGTGACGCCGTTTGCTCAATCGAAGTGAGCTGGAAAGCTCCCCGATCATCGAGGCGGGCGGACCCGCCTTCGCTTTGTCAAGATGGGGTGGAACCCCATCCTACGAGACGTTCGTAGGATGGGATTTTATCCCATCACTTAGATCTTAAGACCACCTTCACGCGCGGCGTCGGCAACTGCCTTCACCTTGCCGTGGAACAGGAAGCCACCACGATCGAAATAGGCCTCTTCGACGCCTGCCTTCTTGGCACGTTCGGCGATGGCCGCGCCCACCTTGGTGGCCGCTTCGACGTTGTTCTTGCCTACAACACCCAGATCTTTTTCCAGGGTCGAGGCCGAAGCCAGGGTCACACCACGAACGTCGTCGATCAGCTGAACGCTGATGTTCTTGTTCGAACGGTGAACCGACAGGCGTACACGGCCGGCGTTGACTTTGCGAAGTTTGTTCCGAACGCGCAGGCGGCGCTTCAGAAACAGGGTTCTTTTGCTGTTTGCCATTGTTTGCGTCCTTACTTCTTCTTGCCTTCCTTGCGGAAGATGAACTCGCCCTTATAGCGGA
>JBCCIK010000097.1:0-12720 GCA_039028255.1 Pseudomonadota bacterium
CATGTTCCGGCAAAGCGAGATTTACACTCGTTTCGGCATGCATAATCCACATCCGCGTGCCGATTTTCAGGCGGGCGTTTTTCGTTCGGTTCCGGGTGGGCACGCAAAAGAGGCCGCACCATTCGGAAATCACGTAGCGCCTCCGTTCGGGTTCGAGGTGGCACAGGTCAACCATTATGCCGTGCGCTCGACACAGGCCTATCTTGCCAAGCGCAGTCGCGGGCGCGCCAACCATTCGACGGAGACGCTTGGAACCGAGTACTGGGACCGCTGGAACCGTGGCGGTATGGAGGATCAATCCATCCTCAGATACCAAGACGAGGTGAACGCCCTGCTGGAGACGTTCAATGCCGATGACGTGCTCAGACGACAGCACAAGCGGGCGTTTCGCTGGCACAAGGCGCTGGTGTCCAGCTTGCTTGAACGTGATGAATACCAGGATCTTTACGCCAGGTTGGTGTCGAAACCACCCGTGCAATACGTCAAAAAAGATCGACGCATTCACAAACGGCTGAAGGCTGACGTCGCCCAAGGGGCCGATGATGAGCAGACAGGACCCTGATTGAATGCCGCCCGGAGCGCATATGTAATGGCCGTCGATACAAATCTACCGACAATTGGAATGTTCTGGGTGGAGGGGTCTCTCAGCTTTCTGGAACAGGCGTGTTTGCTGTCCTTTGTGGCGAACGGACACAAGGTGGTGCTGTTCCACTACGGGGGCGTTGAAAATGTCCCCGACGAGATAGAACTGGTGTCAGCCAACGAAATTCACGAACCCGAGCGCTTTGTGATGAACAACCAGTTTAAGACACCGGTTCCTCAATCAGACATCTTCAGACTGCATCTGATGAAAAAGACGGATTACCTGTGGTGTGACGCGGATGTTCTGAGCCTGGCTCCGATTCCGAAATCGGATCATGTTTTTGGCTATCAGAATGCAAGCACAATCTGTAATGCAGTGATGCGTCTGCCGACTGACAGCCCGGCGCTGGATGATTATCTCGCCTATTGTCAGGATCCTTTTCCGATTTTCCCGGGCATCGAAGGTCAACAGCGCGAAGAACTTGAGCGCAAGAAAAAGGCAGGTGAGCTGCCACATGCGTCCGATCAGCCGCACAGCGTATACGGACCCGGCGCTTTTACCTGGTTTTTGCGCCAGCACGGGGCGATCGATCATGCCAGCCCGACGCATGTGTTTTATCCCTTGCCGTTTCGTCAGACAGGTCAGGCAAATGACATTCATGCGCGTGATTTTCGCAGCACATACCTGAAAGACGAAACTCTGGCCGTTCATCTGTGGGGGCGCAGAATGCGGTGGTGGATCGCTCGCGGGATCAAACGCTATTCGTTTCTGGACAGAAGATTGCGCAGCCTGGGTATTCGCCCGGAAGACGCGCCGCTGCCCCGTGGTCGCAAGCATGGGCCGAAACCAATCGAATTTCCCGACGATCTGCCCGCGTTGCGAACCAGTCACGACGCGATCAACCGGGCAACCGGCGGTCATATGCCCGTCGCGCTTTTGTGTGACCGGCAAGAGTATCTGGAGTTCGCGCAGGCCCAGTTGGATATTGTGCGAAACGAAAATCTGTACGGCGTCAACGATCCACCGCAACAGGGGCGGTTACGCGGCTGGGATTACTATCAGGACGATGCCTCGCGCTTGAATGCACATGCGCTGTCGCTGTTCGGGTTTGCCAAGGAACATCGCTATCTTCCTGATCTGGCTGCGCCGGAAACGTTCACTGAAAAGCTGCTGGCCATGAAGCTTTTTGGCGAGATACCAAAGCATGTTGCAACCGATCCAATGTCGGTTCAAAACCACATTCCAGCACCCGACCGCGCGTTGCTTGCGCCAGGTGAAAAGATGTGGGTGTCGTCCCAGCCGATTTTGCCGGCCGATCTTAAACTTGCGCCCGGTAATTACCGGATTGGCACCAATACCGGGCAGGGGCAGCGGCTTCGGATGACCTGGCCGATGGAGCCGCATGCGCACGCGACGGTGAATGAACGACTGACGGGTTGGAGCAGGTCAGCCATTCCGCACGGGTTCTGGACAGCGGAATGGTGGTTGTCGACCGTGGAACCCAGCTACTTTCTGGACTCCGGGCCATTCGCAGATGACCAACAGGTCGACCGTTGGGCATTTTGGGTGATTGCAGGTCAGGTGCAACTGGTTCAGGTTGACCGCAACCGTGGACGCGGACAGTTCCAGATGATCCATGATCGGAACTTTAACGTTGTGCCGCATGAATTGTATGGTCCAACACATTCACAGGCTGAACTCCGGCCCGAACGCTTTGAAGATATGGTGCGTCTCGCCGCGTCAGTTGGCCAACAGTTTGAATTCGCCATCATTGAGCTCAACACGGCAGATGACAGGATTTATCTGGGCGAGATCGCGCTGTGCCCGTTTGGAGGCAAGCGCAAAATGCGCTCGGCTGAATTGGACAGGGCGCTGGGCGAGGCATGGGTGGCGACCCGGTTGTTTCCCGGCCGCTAGCGACAGAGCAGGCCGGGTTATTGAATTGCTATGTCCTGCCGCAGGTTTCCGGTTGTCTTGTCAAAGATCAGAATGCGATTGTCGTCGGTGACAACTGCGTACCAATTGTTGCCGATGGTCAGGGCCTGAGCCCGCGCACCGTCGGGCAGTTCGATTTCATCGGGCAAGGTCGGTGTGCGATCCGATAGGCGGATGACAATCAGCGCGAATGTCACTAGAACCCCGCCAATCATTACCGCGGTCAGCAGCATGACCATGCGCCGCAGCAGGCGCAGCTGAGGTGTTTCCTGCGGTTCTTGGGGTTCGGAAGGGACAGTCATGGGCACCCGCCAGATTGAGTTTCAGATCGCGGCCACGCCGCCACCTCGTCTTGATAAGGCGCTTTCGCGCGATGTGCCAGCCGACGAAAATCTGTCACGCACCCGGCTTGTCCGCCTGATCGAAGACGGAGCCGTCCGGATCGACAGTGTGGAAACCAAAGACCCAAAGGCAAAGGTGTCTGAAGGCGCTATGGTTGTGATCACCATTGCCGAAGCCGAAGACAGTCATATCGGCCCCGAAGACATAGCGCTGGACATCGTGCACGAAGACGCTGATCTGATTGTCATCAATAAACCAGCGGGGATGGTTGTGCATCCTGCGCCGGGATCGCCGACCGGAACGCTGGTGAACGCGTTGCTGTTTCACTGTGGCGATGCCTTGTCGGGTGTTGGCGGTGTCAAACGCCCGGGCATTGTTCACCGCATCGACAAAGACACCAGCGGGCTGCTGGTTGTGGCAAAATCGGATGCGGCGCATCACGGTCTGGCCGCTCAGTTCGAAGCGCACAGCGTGGACCGCTATTATCGTGCTGTCTGCTACGGCGCTCCTGACGCAAACGATCCGCGATTACGGGGCACCAAAGGGATCAGTTTCGAACTCGGCAATGTCATGCGCGTGACTACACAGCTGGCGCGCCACAAAACCGACCGTCAGAAACAGGCGGTTCTGTTTCACGGCGGTCGCCATGCTGTCACCCGCGTTCGGATGATCGAAACCTTCGGCCACCCGGCGGGGCTAGCCCTGATTGAATGCTGGCTTGAAACTGGCCGCACGCACCAGATACGGGTCCATATGGCACACACCGGGCACGGATTGGTGGGCGATCCGGTCTACGGCGGCAAACGGAAATTGTCGATCAAGGCGTTTGGACCCGAAACTGCCGAGGCTGTCCGCAGCTTTCCCCGCCAGGCACTGCATGCCGCCGTTCTGGGTTTCGAACATCCTGTCACGGGCGACAAGTTGCGTTTCGAAGCCGAACCGCCGCAGGATCTGCAAACACTTATCTCTGATCTGCGCGGAACGCTGACACAATAAGCAAACCGCCGTGAATAACAGTTTCTTAGCTTTCCTTTACCGAAGCTTAATTTCACACTGATAGCAACAGCACTTGAACGGACCGGGTTCCTTACCCATATGGTATGTTAAAGACTTAAACATTTGTCGGAGGGACATCGAACATGGCAAATTACGCAAATCTCCCCGCACCGACGCCCGAGGGCGGCCTGAACCGCTATATGCAGGAAATTCGTAAATTTCCGCTGCTTGAGCCGGAAGAAGAGTACATGCTGGCCAAGCGCTGGGTTGAAGAGCAGGACACTGAATCCGCGCATAAAATGGTAACGTCCCATTTGCGCCTGGCGGCAAAGATCGCGATGGGATACCGCGGCTATGGACTGCCTCAGGCCGAAGTCATCTCGGAGGCCAATGTGGGCCTGATGCAGGCGGTCAAACGGTTTGACCCCGAAAAGGGCTTTCGTCTGGCGACCTATGCGATGTGGTGGATCCGCGCCTCGATTCAGGAATACATCCTGCGGTCTTGGTCATTGGTCAAACTGGGTACAACCTCGGCGCAGAAAAAGCTGTTTTTCAACCTGCGCAAAGCCAAGGCCCGGATCGGCGCGCTGGAAGAGGGCGACCTGCGTCCCGAAAACGTCGCACAAATCGCCAATGATCTGGGTGTGACCGAGGAAGAGGTCATCAGCATGAACCGCCGTATGTCCGGTGGCGATGCTTCGCTGAACGCGACCGTGGGGTCCGAGGGCGAAGGTACGATGCAGTGGCAGGACTGGCTTGAAGATGAAGATGCCGATCAGGCCGGCGATTATGAGGCGCGCGATGAACTTGACGCCCGCCGCGAGTTGCTGACCGCCGCGCTGGATGTTCTCAATGACAGGGAAAAGGACATTCTGACACAGCGCCGTCTTATGGATCAACCCGTCACGCTGGAAGAGTTGAGCACGCAATACAACGTCAGCCGTGAACGTATTCGCCAGATCGAGGTACGCGCGTTCGAAAAACTGCAAAAGAAGATGCGCGAGCTTGCGCGCGAAAAAGGCATGCTGGCGATCCATTGACCTCAAGGTATCAGCCCGCGCATTGCGCGGGCTGATTTCGTTTGTCTTACACGAAGATAAAGTCTTCTTCCGAAAGCTGGCCCGGACGAACGCCCGTCAACAGGATGCCGCCGCCGTCGTCAAATTCGATCTCTGTGCGGAAGAAACCGCCCGAGATATCGTCTTCGATATCCTCAAAGCCGGTGATGTCTTCGAAACCGGACAGGTCGATCTTGTCCTTGCCGACGCGGAAATCAATGATCCAGTCATCCCCGTTTCCTTCGTCGTGAACAAAGATGTCCTTGCCGCGACCGCCAATCAGGATGTCGTCATCCGCGCCGCCGTCGATCACATCCGCGCCACGACCGCCATAGATTTTGTCATGACCCTCGTCGCCGCGCAGAATATCCTTGCCGCGCCCGCCGAAAATCAGATCGTTGCCAGCACCGCCAAGCGCGACATCGTTGCCTGAACCCGCGCGGATTACATCATGTCCGCCGGCGCCGTGAATAAAATCCTGTCCACGTCCGGTGAAGATAAACTCGTCCGTGTCATCACCCAGGACAAAATCGGTGTTTTTCTGGCCCAGAATATCGGTAACCGAAATCGGAAGCAGAACGCCGTCCAGTACGTGAATGATCCCATTGGACGCCGGAACGTCAAACGCCACAAGGCCCGGATCGTCGATCAGTTCATCACCATCAATCAGACTGGGCGGGTTGCTGTCCAGGTTCAGTTGCAACGTGCCGCCCTGCAACGTCGTGATTTCAGCGCCAGAACCCAGACCAACTACAGCGTCTTTTGTGAATTCACCCGCAACAACGTGATAAGTCAGGATGTTGGTCAACAGGGGCACAGGATCGCCGCCGCCCAAAAGCGTCAGCGCCTTGACGATGAAGCTCAGCGATCCGGCCTCGCGCAGGATATCAAAATCTTCTTTGTTTTTGTCCATCTCTCCGGGTGCGCCGCTGTTGAGCACAACCCCTACGATGGTCTGATCATCCATCATCGGGTCGTCCATAGGCTTGTTATCGAGTTCCTCGACCTCCTCCTTCATCTTCTTTTTCTTCAATGTGTCTACGTCTGGCAATCTCCCACCCAGTTGGTCGTGTGACACGCGAGGGTCGATCTAGTGCAGATAATCCAGGAGCCCCGGCAATATACTTGCGACGAGAGCGACAAAAAACGGATCAGGAAAATCGAATAAGCGCCGAGAGTGGCCTGTCTTTGCCTTGCCTGATAACTTAAATTACTTCTTGTAATCAGTTTACTAAGTCAATGTACTAAAGTGAATTCGACTGCGATCCAGCTGTGGTCTGATTATTTGGTTGAGATAGAAAGCCAACAGATGCCGCTCAACTTAAGACTGACGACAGATCGCCAAAGTGCTAAAGACGTCGGGTTTAGGCATCCGGTCGATCCGCGCGGGATGCATCGGTTTACAGGAGGATTGCATGCATAAACCAGTACGGTTTGGTGTGTTGGGGGCTGCAAAGTTTGCGCGCGATTTCATGGCGCCAGCACTACATGTGGCAGACGGGGCGCAGCTTGTTGCTCTGGCAACGTCCGAGCCCGTCAAGGCAACCCCTTTTCAGGCATTCTGCCCGGATTTGACGGTTTATCGCAGCTATGACGATCTGCTGGCATCGCCTGATGTCGAGGCGGTCTATATTCCCCTTCCCAATCACCTTCATGTCGACTGGACCCTGAAAGCGCTGGACGCAGGAAAGCATGTTTTGTGTGAAAAGCCGGTGACGATGCATACATCCCAGTTCGACGCCCTGATCGAAAAACGCAATCAGACCGGGTTGCTGGCCGCCGAAGCCTATATGATCGTCCATCATCCGCAGTGGCAATATACGCGCGACCTGATTGCCGAAGGTCGTATCGGAAAACTTGTACATGTGACCGGGGCATTCAGTTTCGACAATCGCACAGACACTGCAAACATCCGAAACCGTGCGGAAACCGGCGGTGGGGCCCTGCGCGACATCGGGGTCTACGTGATCGGTAGCGCCCGCTTTGCCACGGGGCAAGAACCGGTTTCGGTTCGATCCGCAGTGCGATGGCAGAACGACATCGACGTGTTCACAGAGATTCGGGCTCAGTTTCCGGATTTTACCTATGCCAGCTATGTATCGATTCGCATGCACCCGTATCAAGAGATGGTGTTCCATGGCGAAGGTGGCGTCATCCGGTTGACGGCGCCGTTCAATGCCCGCGTGTTTGGCGAGGCACGGGTGGAATTACATCGCCCCGGGCTTGAGCTGTTCGTCAAACGTTTTCCGGGCGACGATCACTACAAATTGCAGGTCGAGGCTTTTTGCCGGTCGGTGCGCAGCGGGGTCGAATATCCATGCCCGTTGGAATTTTCGCGCGGCACGCAGGACGTAATCGATCAGGTCTTTGATGGTGCGGAACACC
Organism: Pseudomonadota bacterium; assembly: GCA_039028255.1. GTDB lineage: Bacteria > Pseudomonadota > Alphaproteobacteria > Rhodobacterales > Rhodobacteraceae > Ruegeria. The sequence continues at coordinate 7,300 of JBCCIK010000097.1, forward strand.
TTTGACTTGCCGTTCGGCAATCGCACCGGCTATTCTGACCGTCACCCGATCAGGAGAGGACACATGGCCGGTGGCTGGGCGCGTGATGGCGCGGTAAGCGAACAGATTGAGGCATCCATTTCCGATGAACTGGCCCGGATGCAGGCGCAAAAACGTCCTGTCGGCGACAGCCTGACCCACTGCGCGGAATGTGAAGAACCTATCCCCGAAAAACGCAGACTTGCCTTGCCAGGCTTGAAACTGTGCCTGGACTGCCAGCAGGAGCGCGACAGTGCGTTCAAGGTTCGCGCTGGCTTTAATCGGCGCGGGTCCAAGGACAGTCAGTTGAGGTGATCGCTGAGCCGCGGGCGTTCAGATCACGCGTGGCGCCGCAGAGTGTCGTATTTGAGGTACGACAGGTCCGCCATGTGCGTGCAATTGTGTCTGCATTGTCGGTAACAGGATCATGGATATTCCGAAACGGGCGGAGGCATTATGACAACAAATGGACGCTGTCTGTGTGGTAAAACGCGGTGGACCTATACCGGTGACGTGACCTGGGCCTGCTATTGTCACTGCGATGATTGTCGCCGCAATTGCTCGGCACCGGTTGTTGGCTGGCTAGGCGTTCCACTGCGGAATTTCCGATGGACGGGCGAGAAACCAGAAACGTTGGAAAGTTCCAAGAGTGTGTTCAGACATTTCTGCCGTCATTGCGGGACGCCAATGGGGTTCGAAGCAGATCATTACGCAGGCGGTATGCATCTTTATGCGGCGTCGATGGAAAGGCCGCAGGACTTTAAACCGGAATTCCACGTCAACTACCAAAGCAAGTTGCCCTGGCTTGCACTCAGTGACGATCTTCCGAAATATGAAGGCACATTGCTGCACACGGCCGAAGATCTGAGCGCTTATCAATTCTGAATGGGCGCATGGTGCATTGCCACGGCGATCACAGACGCTGTTGAAACAGCTGTGGCAACGCACACGGATCAGCGCAAGGAAAGATGCATAATTTTCTGAGGTCCAGCTTGCCCATAAGGCCAAATCTCTCCGCTGTCTTGGAAACCGGCGGCGATATACACCGCGATTGCCGTCGTGTTGGTCAGATTCACAGTCAAGTGCAGCGTATCTGCGGTCGGGTAATATGTTGGCAAATAAGCAGACAGCGCACGCATGGCCTGTGTTCCGAAACCTTGTCTCTGATGGCAATGATCCAGGATGACTGCCCGCAACCCAAGATCACCGACCCTGGCAAATGCATAGTCCTGACTGTAGAGCTTGTCGATTTTGAAAATACCGATGGCTTGTGTCGCGTGCCTGATCTGATGCAAATCAAACCGGTCTGCGGGTTCGGCCAACGCGTCAGCAACCGTCCCCGCAAACTTGATCTGATCGGGATGTAAGGTGATCTTTTCCACCAGATCAGGTCGTGATCGATCCAGCGGTTGAAGAGTGATCACCCTTCCATGGCTTCCAACTCGTCGATAAAGCCCGAAATCATGGAGAGCCCCTTGTCCCAGAATTCAGGATCGCTTGCGTCCAGACCAAACGGCGCCAGAAGGTCCGAGTGATGCTTTGATCCACCAGCGCGAAGCATTTCGAAGTACTTTTCCTCGAACCCGTCCGCGCCGCTTTCGTATACCGAATACAGTGCGTTCACCAGGCCGTCGCCAAACGCATAGGCGTAGACATAAAAGGGTGAGTGTACAAAATGCGGGATATAGGCCCAGAAGGTTTCGTACCCGTCCATGAATTCAAATGCGGGACCAAGGCTTTCGGCCTGAACGCTCATCCACAGCGCATTGATGTCATCCGGGGTCAGTTCGCCCTCGCGGCGGGCGGCATGCAGCTTGCACTCAAAATCGTAGAAGGCGATCTGGCGGACAACTGTGTTGATCATGTCCTCGACCTTGCCGGCCAGCAGTACCTTGCGCTGTTCCGGGGTTTCGGCCTGATCCAGCATTTTGCGGAAGGTCAGCATTTCGCCAAAGACGGATGCTGTTTCCGCCAGGGTCAGGGGGGTCGATGACAGCATTTCGCCCTGACCTGCGGCCAGTACCTGATGCACGCCATGACCCAGTTCATGCGCCAGCGTCATCACATCGCGCGGCTTGCCCAAGTAGTTGAGCATGACATACGGATGAACGTCGGTCACGGTCGGGTGGGCAAATGCGCCGGGTGCTTTGCCCGGCTTGACGGCCGCGTCAATCCAGCCTTGTGAAAAGAACGGGGCCGCAATCTCGGCCATGCGCGGATCAAATGCAGAATAGGCGTCCATCACGGTTTTTTCTGCATCGGCCCAGTTCACGATGCGGGTATCTTCCATCGGCAAAGGCGCATTGCGATCCCAGACCTGCATCACATCCAGCCCCAGCCATTTCCGTTTCAGCTCGTAGTATCGATGGCTGAGCTTGGGGTAGGCGGCAACAACCGCCTCGCGCAGGGCCTCGACCACCTCTGGTTCCACATCGTTGGACAAGTGGCGACCGGTCTGCGCCGTCGGCATGTTGCGCCAGCGATCAACGATTTCCTTTTCTTTGGCCTGCGTGTTGTGAACGCGAGAGAAGGTTTTGATGTTGTCCTGAAAGACGCGCGCCAGTTCGCGTGCTGCCGCTTCGCGTTTGCTGCGATCCTGTTCTGTCAGCAGGTTCAGCGTCCCCTCGATGTTCAGCTCCTGACCGTCGATGTTGAACGTCAGACCGGCGATGGTTTCGTCAAACAGACGTTCCCATGCGTCGCCCACAACACCAAGATCATGCAGAAATTTTTCCAGCTCATCCGACAGCTGATAAGGCTGCATCGCGCGGATGCGGCGGAATACCGGCTGGTACCGCGCCAGATCGGTATTTGCATCGAATTTCGCCTTTAGGGCGTCATCATCGATCCGATTGATCTCGAGCGTGAAAAACACCAGTGGCGTGGTGAAAACGGTGATCTTTTCCTGCATGTCTGACAGGAATTTGGCGCGATCCGCATCGGTGGTGAGCTGATAGTACCGCAACCCGGCGAAGGACATGATACGACCCGCGACGGCGCTGATCCTTTCGTTGCGCTGCACGCAAACCAGCAAGGCGTCAGCATCCAGCCCCTCCAGCTTGCCTTCGTAATCGCCGGCAAAGGACGCAGATTCCTGTTCCAGCCAGTCCAGATCCCGCGACAGTTCCGGTGCGTCTTGCGAAGAATAAAGATCGCTCAGATCCCATTCCGGCAGGTTGCCCAGATTGTCGCTGCCGCCCACAGCGTTTGCATCACGGACGGGAAACGGAAGGTCGCGCATGGTTCACCTATTGAAAACGTGTTTGGCCAACATCTAGGGCTGGCCGTGCCGGATCACAAGCGGCCAGTGCCTGAGGACCTAAAGCGCGGGTTCCGATGCGCCGTTTGACTGATGCGCCAGAAAATGCGCCGCAAGCTGATCCAGAACCCGACCGCGCACATCCGGAGCCTCCATCAGAACCTCGTGTTCGCCATCGGGTATCTCAACCATGGTCCCATTCGGCCAGGTGGCCATCCGGGCCCGAATGGCCTTGCGATCCACGATCTGCTCATGCGCGCCCATAAATGTCAGGCAGGGCGTGTCCGGCGCGGGTTGGCCCATCAGCCAGGCACATTCATCCAGCGACTCGCGCAGCCACAGGTTCGACGGCGCGCCCAGTGCCAGTTCCGGATGCGCCGCCAATTGCTGTTTCATCATCGCGAACATCGCCGGATCGCGCGTCAGCACGTTGCCTTCAAAGGCTTGTGACAGCACATAGCTTTCCAAAGATGTGGTGGGCGGCGTCCGTTCTCCCAGCCCAAGCGCGGTGCCCCAATAGGCGGTCACCCGGCTGAGCGGTTTCATGATCGGTGAAAAGTAAATACCCCACATCGGTCCGGTAAACGCGCAGGCTGCGAAGCATTTGTGTTCGATTATGGCACGCAACCCAATGGCCCCGCCCATCGAATGCCCGATTACGTACCACGGTTGCGGAAGATCAAGCTGAGTCGCCAGATCCAACACGGCCTGAACGTCATGCTGATAATCGGGAAAGTGATCGACATGTCCGATCCGCGTGTCGTCCAGCAGCCGGTCTGCCAGGCCCTGTCCGCGCCAATCGACAGCAAGCATAGCAAATCCGCGTGCGACAAACTCACCCGCTGTCATACCGTATTTCTCAATATATTCGGTGCGGCCGGGAAAAATCATCACCGTGCCATTTGCCGCGCCGTCAGGTACCCAGTGACCCACGCGGATGCGTCTGTCATCCGTGGTGTGGACCCAATGCGCGACACCACCGGCAGGTCCGCCGGCCACGTCTTCGAAAAAGGGGGCCGGCGACACCTTCATCAGGCCAGCACCGATGCAAGTTTCATGGCAATACCCATGTCTCCATCCACGCTCAGCTTGCCGGACATGAACGCACCTGTGGGGTTCAGGTCACCGCTGAGAATTTGTTCGAATGTATCTGCGTCCGCGCTTAGCGTGACGTCTGCCTCTTCGTCACTGACACGGGCGCCGTCTGCATCCAGAAGGATAGCGCCAAGATCGGCGATGGCAAACTTGGCCGAGGCGTCAAACCCGCCGCCTTGCAATTTTTCGTTCAGAGCAGCGGCAGCCTTTTCAAGAGTATCGCTCATTGTGTTCCTCATATTGTTTGCGCGCCGTGAATGGACATCCCCGGTCGCTACGCTACAGTGAGCACTGTTATGGGTATTTCAACCAACAATCTCAAAGGTACCGTTGCGGCACTTTTTGTCACGGTCATGTATTCCACCAGTTTGCTGGCGCAGCAGGCGGATTCTCGCGACGAATCTGCATTGTTGCAACAACTCGCCCAGGCGACGCCGGAATTGTCTGTCGGGATTGACCGACAACTCAAGGCGTTGTGGTCTCAGTCCGGCTCGGCATCTGCGGATCTGTTGCTGGAACGGGGACGTGGGGCGCTGGACGATGGTGATACGCAGGCCGCATTGGATCATCTGACGGCCCTGACGGACCATGCGCCCGAATTTGCCGAAGGCTGGCATTTGCGGGCGTCGGTGTTTTTCGGCATCGAACGATACGGAATGGCGGTTGCCGATCTTGAACATGCCCTGACCCTGAATCCCAATCACTACGAGGCTATTTATGGCCTGGGTCTGATATTTGAGGTGCTTGGACAGCCGGATGACGCGTACGAGGCATATTTGCGCGCACTGGCTATACATCCGCACCACGACGAAGTAACCAGTGCCGTGAATCGGCTTAAGCCTCAGATCGAAGGCGCAGCGCTGTAAGTCTCGGGGCAGGGGGCAAAGGTGAGCGGGTCAACACGAATCGTGGCCGTCCTAGGCCCGACCAACACAGGCAAAACCCATTACGCGATAGAACGAATGCTGGGGTATCGCAGCGGTGTTATCGGTCTGCCGCTGCGTCTGCTGGCGCGCGAGGTGTATGACAAGATCGTCGCCATTCGCGGC
>JBCCIK010000098.1:0-12622 GCA_039028255.1 Pseudomonadota bacterium
CCCGCCTGCCCCATCGCGGCGCGCATCTCAGAGGTCATGCCCGGGGCTGGGGCCTCTTCGATCACCTTCTGATGCCGGCGCTGCAAGGAACAGTCCCGTTCGAACAGATGCACAGCCTGGGTACCATCGCCAAAGACCTGCACCTCGATGTGGCGCGGCTTGGCGACAAATTTCTCAACCAGCACCGCGTCATTTCCGAACGCGGTCTTCGCCTCACCCCGCGCGCTTTCCAGTGCGGTCGCGAAATCGTCGGGTCGTTCGACCAGCCGCATTCCCTTGCCGCCACCCCCGGCGACGGCCTTGATCAGCACCGGATAGCCTATGGTCTCGGCCGCTTCAGCCAGATGCGACGGGTCCTGGTTGGTGCCGTGATAACCCGGCACAACAGGAACGCCCGCTTGCTGCATCAATGCTTTGGCTGCGTCCTTCAGGCCCATCTTGCGGATCGCATCTGCCGACGGGCCGACGAAAGCAAGACCCGCGGTCTCAACAGCATCCACAAAATCCGGGTTCTCGGACAAAAACCCATAGCCCGGATGGATCGCCTGTGCGCCCGTCTCCAACGCCGCCTGAATGATCGCATCGCCTTTCAAATAGCTGTCCGCCGGAGCCGCCCCACCGATACGCACCGCTTGATCCGCCATCTGCACGTGCTTGGCCGAGGCATCCGCATCCGAATATACGGCCACACAGAACACACCCATTTTCTGAGCGGTTCCCATCACACGACATGCAATCTCGCCCCGATTGGCAATGAGGATTTTATTGAACATAGCTTACCCCTCAACCGCCAAGTCTTCGACAAGTCGGAACCGCTCGCAAATCAGTTCCATCTCGGGATCAAACCCGCCATTGCGTTCGAAATATCGGCGATGATCCTTTCGCCAGCCTTCGAGCGTGGTGTTTTCGCCCTCAGCCAACGCGAAATCCTCGGTCACATCGCAATAACGGCAGGTCGAGACTTCGACCGTTTCGATCACCAGCGCCGGGCGATCATCCCAATCCAGCGCAATATCGCGCCGCCCAACGACGGGTGCATCGGGACTGCCGTCAGGATAGTTCCTTAACGCGTCGCATGTTGCAGTTTTCTGACCTTTACGTACCAGCTCCAAAAGCTCATCGCACAGCTTGCGGTTGTCACCAAATTTGAAGGTCTGCGCTTCGGGATAGCGGGCCGTGATTTCTCTCAAAGATACGCTCATTACATCCTGAACACGCCAAAACGTGTCTCCTCGATGGGTGCATTCAACGCGGCGTTCAGCGACAGGGCCAGCACATCGCGGCTTTTGCGCGGGTCGATGATGCCATCATCCCACAGCCGCGCCGAGGCATAAAGCGGGTGGGATTGATCCTCGAACATCTCCAAGGTCGGGCGTTTGAACTCGGCCTCTTCTTCGGCGGACCACGTGCCACCCTGCCGTTCGATCCCGTCGCGTTTGACGGTTGCCAGCACACCGGCAGCCTGCTCGCCGCCCATCACGGAAATCCGCGAATTTGGCCAGGTCCACAGGAAACGCGGCTGATAGGCCCGACCGGCCATGCCATAGTTCCCGGCCCCGAAGGACCCTCCGACCAGCATCGTGATCTTCGGCACCGAGGTCGTCGCCACGGCTGTCACCATCTTGGCCCCGTGCCGGGCGATACCCTCGTTCTCGTATTTGCGACCGACCATAAAGCCGGTGATATTCTGTAGGAACACCAGCGGGATGCGACGCTGAGAACATAGCTCAACAAAATGCGCGCCCTTTTGTGCGGCTTCGGAAAACAGCACGCCATTATTGGCGATGATGCCCACCGGGCAGCCTTTGACATGGGCAAAGCCAGTTACCAACGTCTCGCCAAAGCGCGGCTTGAACTCATCGAAGCGAGAGCCGTCGACCAGACGCGCGATCACCTCTCGGATGTCGTAGGGCGTGCGCAGGTCAGCCGGAACAACGCCTAGGATTTCCTCGGGGTCGTAAGCAGGGTCTTCTGGGCTGGCCCAATCGACCGTCTGTGGTTTGCGCATGTTCAGCGACCCGACCGCCCGACGCGCCAAAGCCAGCGCGTGGGCGTCATCCTCGGCCAGATAATCCGCCACACCGGACAGGCGCGTATGAACATCGCCGCCGCCCAAATCTTCGGAACTTACAACCTCGCCAGTCGCCGCTTTTACCAGAGGCGGCCCGGCCAGAAAGATCGTGCCTTGTTCTTTCACGATGATGGTCACGTCTGACATTGCGGGCACATAGGCCCCACCCGCCGTGCAAGAACCCATCACCACAGCGATCTGAGCAATCCCCTTCGCGCTCATCCGCGCTTGGTTATAGAAGATACGGCCAAAGTGGTCGCGGTCGGGGAAAACCTCATCCTGATTGGGCAGGTTCGCACCGCCGCTATCGACCAGATAGATGCAGGGCAGATGGTTTTCCTCGGCAATCTCCTGCGCGCGGAGGTGCTTTTTGACGGTCATAGGATAGTACGTGCCGCCCTTCACAGTGGCGTCGTTGCACACCACCATGACCTCGCGCCCCTGTACTCGGCCAATCCCCGCGATCACCCCGGCACAAGGCGCGGCATCGCCATACATCCCATGCGCTGCCGTCGCGCCGATCTCCAAAAACGGAGACCCCGGATCGAGCATGTTCGCCACCCTGCGCCTGGGAAGCATCTTGCCCCGCGATTCATGCCTGGCACGGGACTTCTCACCCCCACCCACGCGGGCCGTTTCAGCGGCTTCGGAAATCTGCGCCAGCGCGTCGAGATGGGCCGCGCGGTTGGCTTTGAAAGCCTCGGAGGCAGGCGTGGCTTTGGAGTTCAGTTTACTCATTGTGTGCCTCCATAGCCGATGAGGTCCAGCGCCCGTGTCGCGGTGACCCGCAATAGGCACTCTGCCCCATCTTCAAAGTGTCCTGTGCCGGTTGTGAGGTTTCCGCGCGACAAGCATTCGGCGTCCCGGAAAGTGATCCAAGCCCTTTGCGCATCCTTCAAAGCCTCAGCAGCGATGGGCAGCATTTCAGGCGCAGACAAGTCGGCTTGCAAGGATGTGTAGGCTGTATTCAGAACCGCGTCCCAACCCTGTGTTTCAACGTCTCTGCACTGTGCGACTGTCATGCTGTCATAAGTACCGCTGGACTCGATACAGGCGTTGGAGAAAGTCCCGATACAACTGGCACCTGCATGCCAATCGCTACCAGACTGGTTCACACAGTCCCAAACTTCATTTTCAGTCACTGGTTCAGGTGCCCAGTCTGCTCCTGCTTGAGCAGGCATCATCAAACAAGCTGCGACCAATATCTCTTTCATTACGTCTCCCCCGCCGCCCGTGCCTTCAACTCCTTCCGGATCACCTTCCCTGTCACCGTCATCGGCAACTCGTCCAGAAACGCCACCTCGCGCGGATAGGAATACTGCGCCAGACGGTCTTTGACCCAATCCTGCAACTCCAGCCCAGAGGCCTCGGCCCCCGGTTTCAACACCACATAGGCCTTAACGATCTCGGTCCGCAGCGGGTCGGGCTTACCGACCACGCCGACTGTTGCCACAGCAGGGTGGGTCAGCAGACAATCCTCGATTTCGGCCGGGCCGATGCGATATCCGGCTGAGGTGATCACGTCATCATCGCGGCCCACGAAGCGCAGGTAGTCGCCCTCCCACACGCCTCGGTCTCCGGTGATCAGCCAATCCCCCCGGAATTTCTCGGCCATGGCCTCGGGCCGGTTCCAGTATTCCAGCAGCATCGAGGCCGAGCCGCGCCGGATGGCCACATCGCCCTCGTCCCTCGCGGGCGTGCCATTCTCATCGATCACCGCAACCTCATGGCCCGGAACCGGTTTGCCGATACAGCCGGGGCGCACCGGGAAATCCCCGGCACATGACGAGACGACCATGTTGCATTCGGTCTGGCCGTAGAACTCGTTGATCGTCAGACCAAAGGCCTGTTGACCCCACGCCAACATCTCAGCCCCCAGAGGCTCACCCCCAGAGGCGACCGAACGCAGGCCGGGGATGCTCTGATCCGCCGCTTTCAGCATCCGCAGCGCGGTCGGCGGGAAAAATACATTGCGCACCCCGCCGCGCGCGATCACGTCCGCGCAGGATGCGGGTGAGAATTTGTCCAGCCGGGCTGCAACCACTGGCACGCCCAGCGCCAGACCCGGCATCAAAACATCGAACAGACCCCCGATCCACGCCCAGTCAGCGGGCGTCCACAGACAATCGCCAGCCCGCAGGTGATTATGGCTGATTGAAACGCCCGGCAAATGCCCGGTCAGGACCCGATGCCCATGCAATGCGCCCTTGGGACTGCCGGTGGTGCCCGAAGTATAGATCAACACTGCCGGATCGTCGGCGCCGGTGTCCGCAAAAGCCGTTGCAAGAGCGTCCAGATCAACGTCAGCGGCAATCACCGGCGCGGCCAGATCACCCATAAGATCAGCCCCGTCAGCATCGGTCAGCACAATCCGCGCACCGGAATCCGTGATCCGCGACTGCAGCGCATCCTGTTTGAACAGCTTGAACAGCGGTACCGAGATCGCCCCGATCTTCCAGATCGCCAGATGCGCGGCCGCGCACCACGGTGATTGGCTGAGCAAGACCCCGACGCGGTCTCCGCGTGTTACCTGCGGCAACAACGCATTGGCAATCGCATTGGTCATTTGCCCCAGTTGACCATATGTCACCGTCCGTTCAGAGCCATCTGTCAGGTCGATCACCGCCGTCTGATCAAGCGGATGATCCAGGCATTGCTGCGCCATGTTAAGGCGACCGGGCACATCCCAGGCCCCTGACGGTGTCAAACCCGGTATGGATATAGCGTCAGTCAATTTGAACCACCTTTGCTTTCAAATACATGACCCGGATCTGCTGTGCGGTTCATCGATGTCTTTTTCGCACCAATCCATGAAACCCTGGCCCTGACCGAAACGGCGCCGATCGCAGCGCAAATCTGGCAAAATGCACGAGACACGCTCTAATTTCGGCCTTGCGTCTTTTCGCAGCGCGCGCCCAGCGAAAGCAAAGCCAGAATTGACTATGCGGAGGTCGTACCCCACTCGATCAGCAAGTTCCCTGTGCATCGTGTCTGAACCTATCCGGAACTGCCCCGGGTGCGCCTGCACCGCCAGGCGTATCACCTCAGCGCATGCCGGCCATCATTTCGCGCCCGATCAGCATGCGGCGGATTTCGCTGGTGCCCGCCCCGATTTCCATCAGCTTGGCATCGCGGAAAATCCGGCTGACCGGAGTGTCCGCCAGAAACCCTGCCCCGCCCATCGCCTGAACAGCCTGATGGGCCTGTGCCATCGCCGCCTCTGAGGCGTACAGGCAGCAGGCCGCCGCATCCTGCCGGGTTACGTCCCCCCTGTCACAGGCTTTGGCAACCTCGTAAACATAAGCGCGCGCAGAATTCATGGCCGTATACATGTCGGCGATCTTGCCCTGCATCAGTTGAAAACTGCCAATGGGCTGGCCGAACTGCCTGCGCTCGGCCAGGTACGGCATGATCTCGTCCAGGCAGGCCGCCATGATCCCCGTTCCGATACCGGCCAGAACCACGCGCTCATAATCCAGCCCAGACATCAGAACCGCAACGCCCTTGCCTTCCTCGCCCAGAACATGTTCGAAAGGCACCTCGACATCTTCAAAGATCAATTCCGCCGTATTCGATCCGCGCATGCCCAGCTTGTCGAAATGAGGCGAGGTCGAGAAACCCTTCATTTCTTTTTCGATCAGAAAGGCCGTAATCCCTTTCGATCCGGCATCCGGGTCCGTCTTGGCATAGACAACCAGAGTATCCGCGTCAGGCCCATTGGTGATCCAGTACTTGTTACCAGTCAGCCGATAATGATCGTTGCGCTTTTCCGCGCGCAGCTTCATCGAAACCACATCCGATCCTGCCCCGGCCTCCGACATCGCCAGCGCGCCCACATGCTCGCCTGAAATCAGACGAGGGAGGTACTTCTGCTTTTGCGCCTCGCTCCCGTTAAGTTTGATCTGATTGACACACAGATTCGAATGTGCGCCGTATGACAATGAGACCGAGGCAGATGCCCGAGCGACCTCTTCAACCGCAATCGTGTGCGCCAGATAAGACAGGCCAACACCGCCATAAGCCTCGGGCACCGTTATGCCCAAAAGCCCAAGATCGCCCATTTCTTTCCAAAGTTCGTTTGGAAACGCGTTCGAAGCATCAATATCCGACGCCATTGGCTTGACACGCTCTTGCGCCCAACGATGCACCGTCTCGCGCAGCGCATTAACGTCTTCGCCCAGGTCGAACTGCATTGTGGCTGTGAACATTGGCGGTCCTCCTCCACTTTAATGAACAAGTGTTCAAATAATCAGATAGCAGCCTTTGCGCGAGTGGTCAATTGTCGTATCAGACAAGCGATCGAACAGAGATCACTACCGGAAACGGCAGTGATCTTTACAAAAGAGCGTGCGCCGCAGGCGCACTCATTTGGATCACGATTGGAAAACGGCGCCGACTTCGGCCCGGATGATCCGGGCGATCAGCTGGCAATCGGCCAGCGAAAAGGTCAGTGGAACCCGCATGTCAAGAATGCCCGCCAGGATGCGGTCGCTCTTGGGCATTGGGTCGCTCTGTGCGTAACGCCAGCTGTCATAGCGCGACGTGAAGCCTGAAGGCTCGGCTCCGCCAAACCATTTCAACTCCACCCCCCGCGCCGCGCACCGACGCAGTACTTCGCCTATCCGCTCCGGCGACCAATCCATCAGCAGAAACTGGATCGAAGACCCAACATAGGTTTCCTGTTCGGGGCGCTCAACAATATTCAGGCCCGGTGTGCCGCGCAAACCGGATTCGATTTCTCTGTAACGTTCGTTCCACCGCGCAATCTGACGGTCCAGATCGTGCAACTGCGGCCGTAAGATTGCCGCGCGCAGGTTGTCCATACGTCCTGAGACATTTGGCGTTGTATACTTGATTTTTTCGAACGCATCAGGCCCGGGCGCGGCAAGATGGCGTTCGTACAACATGTAGGAACCTGACAGCATCGTGGCCTTGGCCGCCACATCCTCGTCGTCCGTGATCAGCAGACCACCCTCGCCTGAGTTAACGTGCTTGTAGGTCTGACAAGAATAACAGCCGATTGCCCCTTGTCGTCCGGACATTTGGCCGCGCCATGCAGCTCCCATCGTGTGGGCGCAGTCTTCAATCACCGTTACGTCCGCCGCGTCGCATATCTGCATCAGCCGGTCCATATCGCAGAGATGCCCCCGCATATGGCTAAGCATCAGAACCTGTGCCTGATCCAGCTTTGCCGCAAGATCGTCCAGATCAATGGTCAGATCCTGCGTGACACCCACAAATACCGGCTGGCCGCCGACCGAAGCTATGGCGCCCGGAACCGGTGCCAGAGTGAACGCGTTGGTCAGGACAGGATCGCCCGGCCGCACACCTACCGCGCGCAAAGCCGTTGCCAGAGCATATCCACCGGAGGATACGGCCAGACAATATTTTGCGCCCATCTGCGCTGCAAATTCCTGCTCCAGCAACGCTGTTTCGCCCAGTTCGCCGGGGACAACATTGTATCGATGCAGACGCCCATGGCGCAGCACAGCCAAGGCTGCATCTACAGCCTCGTCTGGCAAAGGTTCCTGCTGGGTAAAACTGCCGGAGAACGTTTCTGTCATATCAGTGTTCTGGTGTCTCGGAACGTACAGGTCAAGGGATCACGCAGCCGCACCTATCAATTCGGTCACAAGCTCATGAAGATCGTCGAAGTGATGCAACAGACCTTCCGGGTTCAAAGCGGCCATATCCCCGCCTGCCGGACCAAAGGTAACAAGAACAGATGGCACCCCGGCTGCCTTTGCGGTGTTGCGATCTGTATCCGAGTCGCCGATCAGAACGCACAGATCAGGATGCCCACCCGCGCGCCGGGCCGCCTCGCGCAAGGGTTCGGGATCAGGTTTGCGCACGGGCAGAGTATCGGCCCCGATCAACGAGGCAAATCGATCCCGAACCCCCATTTGCGTCAGCAACTGATCGGCCAGCGCCTCGGGCTTGTTGGTGCATATCCCGACATTGTAGCCATAGACCTTGAGCGTTTCGACAGCCTCTAGCGCACCGGGATAGAAGCTGGTGTGAACATCAATGGCACCGGCATACGCTTCCAGCAGCATGGGGTAATAGGCCAATACGGTCTCTTCCTCAAAGGCGCCGACCCGTTTCAGACCATGGGTCAGCATCGTGCGCCCACCGCGCAGGGCGACGGCGGCATCGGCCCCGTGCATCAGAACATCACCGTGGCCCATGTGCCGAAAACAGTGGTTGGCCGCCTCAAGCAGATCGCCCGACGTGTCCGCCAGGGTCCCATCCAGATCAAAGATAACGCTGCGCATTGTGCCTCCTGCTTCGGCGGGTTTTTGCCGTGTCGTGTTGCAAACGGCAATCTTGTTTGATGCCCGTACCGCTTGCGCCTTTGCCATCAGCGGATAAAACGGGTTGTGACAAAACACAAAGAGAAAACCATTTCATGACCAATGCCCTTGTCATCCTCGCCGCCGGAAAAGGCACCAGGATGAAATCGGATCTGCCAAAGGTTCTGCATCCGATCGCTCAAGTACCGATGCTGGTGCACGCCATGCGCGCGGGGGCCTGCCTGTCGCCCGAACGCACTGTCATAGTGGCCGGACACGGTGCTGAGGCCGTGGAAAAAGCCGCACATGCCGAAGACGAATCTGTCGTCGTGGTACATCAGGCCGAGCAATTGGGCACCGCACATGCCGTTGATCAGGCACGCGATGCGCTGGACGGGTTCGACGGCAACGTGATCGTACTGTACGGCGACACCCCGTTTATCGATCCGGACACACTGAAACGCATGATTGATGCCCGGACCTCTTACGATCTGGTCATGTTGGGTTTCGACATAGCCGAGGTTCAACCGCGCTATGGCCGTTTGGTCATGGATGGTGACCGTCTGGTGCAAATTGTCGAATACAAGGACGCCACCGATGAACAGCGCGCCATACGGTTCACCAACAGTGGCCTGCTGGCCTGCGATGCCAATCTGCTGTTCGACCTGATTGCAGAGGTCAGCAACGACAATGCGTCCGGCGAATACTATCTGACCGAACTGGCCGCGTTGACCAACGCCCGCGGATTAAAGGCCACAGCTATCAAATGTGATGAGGCCGAAACGCTTGGGGTCGACTCGCGGGCCGATCTTGCTGCGGCGGACGCCGCCTTTCAGGCGCGCGCGCGGGCCGAGTTGCTGGACCTTGGGGTAACGCTGATGGCGCCCGACACCGTATATCTGGCCGCCGACACCGTGATCGGTCGGGACACAGTCATCGAACCCAACGTGGTTTTCGGCCCCGGCGTCACGGTGGAGAGCGGGGCGACGATCAGATCGTTTTCACATTTGGAAGGGTGCCATGTAAGTCGAGGCGCGACCGTCGGACCTTATGCCCGTCTACGTCCCGGAACAGAACTGGCAGAAAACGCCCGGATCGGCAATTTTGTGGAAATCAAGAATGCGGACATAGCCCAAGGCGCAAAGGTCAATCACCTGAGCTATATCGGGGACGCCTCTGTTGGCGCAGCAACAAATATCGGCGCGGGCACGATCACGTGTAATTATGATGGCGTTATGAAGCACCGGACAACGGTTGGCGAAAATGTCTTTATCGGATCGAATACGATGCTGGTGGCGCCAGTGACATTGGGCGATGGCGCAATGACAGCAACCGGGACTGTGGTCACTCGCGATGTCCAGTCCGACGCCCTGGCAGTGGCCCGTGCCAAACAGGAAAACAAACCCGGTTATGCCCGAAAGTTATTCGACATGTTAAAGGCCAAAAAGGCGCGCCGGGACAAGGAAAGTTAGATTATGTGTGGAATTGTGGGTGTTTTGGGGGATCACGAGGCCGCTCCGATCCTGGTCGAAGCGTTGAAACGACTTGAATATCGCGGCTATGACAGCGCGGGGATCGCCACAGTCAACGAAGGTGCGCTGGGTCGCCGCCGCGCGGTGGGCAAGCTGGTCAATCTCAGCGACCTGCTGGTGCACGATCCGCTGCCCGGAAAATCGGGCATCGGGCACACCCGATGGGCCACGCATGGCGCGCCGTCCGTGATCAATGCGCACCCGCACAAGGCCGGGCCCGTGGCCGTGGTGCATAATGGTATCGTCGAAAACTACCGAGAGCTTCGCGCTGAACTGGCCAACCACGGAATCGGGTTCGAAACAGAAACCGACACGGAAACCGTGGCGCTGATGGCGCAACACCTTCTGAATACAGGTCTGTCGCCGGTCGAGGCGGCCAACACGACGATCGACCGGCTGCAAGGCGCGTTTGCGCTCGCATTTCTGTTCGACGGGCAGGATGATTTGATTGTGGCAGCGCGCAAAGGCTCTCCGCTGGCAATCGGCCACGGGGATGGCGAAATGTTTGTTGGATCAGACGCCATAGCGTTGGCACCCCTGACCGACCGGATCACCTATCTGGAAGAAGGCGACCGGGCGGTTCTGACCCGCACGTCGCTTGAAATCCGAAATGATGCCGGCGAGCTTGCCAATCGTCCCGTTCGCCAAATCAAGCTGGATCAATCGCGTGTCGATAAAGCGGGCCACAAACACTACATGGCCAAGGAAATCGCCGAGCAGCCAGTGGTTGTTGCCGACGCGATCAAATCCTATTTGCCGGCCGGTGCAGATCAGGTTGTTTTTCCCGACGCGGATCTGGATTTTACCAAGGTTGAGCGTCTGAGCATGGTGGCCTGCGGCACCGCATTTTATGCGTGTCTGACTGCGAAATATTGGTTCGAACAATTGGCAAAGCTGCCTGTTGAAGTCGATATCGCAAGCGAATTCCGATATCGGGAACCCCCCATCCCCGACCGCACGGTTGCATTGTTTGTCAGCCAATCGGGCGAAACGGCGGATACTCTGGCCGCGCTGCGGTATTGCGAGGACAAGGCAGATAAAATCGTCTCCGTCATCAATGTGCCCGAAAGTTCGATCGCCCGGGAAAGCGACATTGCCCTGCCGATCCATGCCGGGGTCGAGATCGGCGTCGCCTCGACCAAGGCTTTCACATGCCAACTGAGCGTGTTGCTGATGCTGGCACTGAAGGCCGCAAAAGACCGGGGTACGCTGAACGACGAGGATCTGGCAGATCATGCCGCTGCCCTGCGCGGATTGCCATCGGTTCTCAACGCAGCGCTGGATCAGAACCGGGCAATTCGCAAATCCGCCCAACGCCTGTCCGAAGCGCGCGATGTTCTGTTTCTGGGACGTGGTCTGATGTATCCGCTGGCCATGGAAGGCGCGCTAAAACTCAAGGAAATCAGCTATATACATGCCGAAGGATATGCATCAGGCGAACTCAAGCACGGGCCGATTGCGTTGATTGACAAGCATATGCCGGTGGTTGTGATGGCACCGCGGGATGATGTCTTTGACAAGACGGTTTCGAATATGCAGGAGGTGATGGCCCGGAAAGGCAAGGTCATTCTGGTCTCGGATGACGACGGCATTGCCGAAGCCGAAGACGGGGTGTGGAGCACGATCCGCATGCCTCACGTCCACCCGAACCTGACACCCATCCTGTATTCCGTACCTGCGCAATTGCTGGCGTATCATACAGCCGTTGCCAAAGGCACCGACGTGGATCAGCCGCGCAATCTGGCAAAATCCGTAACCGTAGAGTGACCGATGGCGAAACAGTTCCCGAAACTCGAAGACTCTCATCAGCGTTTCATCGAAGATCAGCACATGTTCTTCGTAGGTACCGCTGATGTGGAAGGCCGGGTCAATATCTCTCCCAAAGGAATGGATTCGTTGCGAGTGCTGGGGCCCGGCCGCATTGCCTGGATGAACCTGACGGGCAGCGGCAATGAAACCGCGGGACATCTGCTGAAGATCAACCGGATGACGCTGATGTGGTGTTCCTTCACCACGCGCCCGTTGATCCTGCGCGCTTACGGTAGCGCACGCACCTTGCATACGGGCGATCCGGATTGGGCGGCTATGGCCGATCTGTTCCCCGACCGCCGCAGCGCCCGACAGATTTTCGATCTGAGCATTGATCTGGTTCAGACATCCTGCGGATACGCTGTACCTCTGATGCAGTATCAGTCCGAACGTGACACGATGCAGAAATGGGTCGACGGCAAGTCAGATGCGGATTTCCGTACCTATTGGGCGGACAAGAATGGCCAGACCATTGACGGCAAACCAACGCGCAGCCCTGTTCAGCTGGACGATGCTGGACCCTTATCTGAGCCAAATCAAAACCAACGCCGATCCCAGCCGGGCTGAACGCATGGCGTCCCGGCTGACCCCTCAAAGGTTTTCTCTTGGTGCGATCAATGTCCAAATGAAATCAGTAGAGGCATCTCTGGCACCTGCACCCGCGCTTGCATTTTTGGCAACATAGCGTTCTCCCGGACGGACCTCGCAAAAAACAGCGTTCCCTCTGGGCGAAAACGAAGCGATGCATCGACTTACGGCCTCGCTGACAAACCGGCTCGGAATTGGCCCAGTCTACTATAGCCGACACTCGAAAACTGACCAGAGATCTGCGCTATGCGGACGAAGCCGCCTATTGTTCTTGTAGCGTGAATGGCCGCTCCAAATTTTTTGTATGGCTTTGATTGATCAATCGCCGG
>JBCCIK010000099.1:0-12613 GCA_039028255.1 Pseudomonadota bacterium
ACCAATCACGGCATCATCGATTATCTGGTCGTGACCTCGGTCGATTGGTTGGACAGCCTCGAGCCTGAGGTGCGTGATCAGTTCCTGACGATACTGTCCGAGGTGACCGAGACCCGCAACAAAGAAGCCTTTGCTGTGAACGAGGCGGCGAAAGTCTCAATCACGGATGCGGGCGGCATCATCCGGCAATTGAACCCGGAACAGCGCCAGGCGTGGGTCGATGCGATGAAACCTGTCTGGGACAAGTTTGCCGATGACGTTGGTCAGGAAAAGATCGACGCCGCGCAGGCTATCAACGCCGGGTTCTGAACCGGGCCGAGGCCGCGTGTCGGGGGACTGGGGAGTTATCGACACGCTGGCCGGGCGGGCCTGTTCAAGGCCCGCCAAATCTAACTCTCATCACAAAAATACGGGGACAGAGAGATGTCTGGTGCGAAATCCGGCCAAGGCGGGCTGGTCGACCATATCGAAGAAACCCTGATCGCGGTGCTTTTGGGCCTGATGACGGCCGTAACCTTTGCCAACGTGATCGCGCGGTACTTTTTTAACTCTAACATTTTATGGGCGTTGGAACTGACGGTTTTTATGTTTGGATGGCTGGTTCTGCTGGGCGCATCCTACGCAGTGAAAAAACATGCGCACCTGGGCGTCGATGCCATTCTGAACATGCTTGCACCTGCGCCGCGGCGTGTGCTGGCGTTGATTGCGGTGGCCTGTTGTCTGGTGTTTTCGCTGCTGCTGTTGAAAGGGTCGTACGACTACTGGGCAGTTTTTGCCGACCTGCCGCCCACATCGGGCCGCTGGTTCCCGACCGGCTTTGACACCAGCGCACGCAGCCAAAGCTTTTACGAGGTCGATGACATACCCATGGTCGCGCCGTTGCGGTTTCTTGAGGACCTGATCAATTACGGTGAAGGGTATGAAAAACTGCCCAAGGTGATCCCGTATCTTGTTCTGCCCGTTTCGATGCTGCTGCTTGTGATCCGTTTTGCGCAGGCTGCGGTTCAAATCTGGCACGGTCAGCTGGATCGCCTGGTTGCCAGTCACGAGGTCGAGGACGAGATCGAAGACGTCCGTGCCCAGCAAGGGGGGCATGACTGATGGAGGTTGTCCTTCTCTTTTCGATGGTCATTGGCCTGCTGCTGATCGGGGTTCCGATTGCGGTGGCCTTGGGCCTCAGCTCGACCGTGTTCCTATTGATCTATTCCGACAGTTCGCTGGCTTCGGTTGCCGGCACGTTGTTTGAGGCATTCGAAGGGCACTTTACCCTTCTTGCGATCCCGTTCTTCATTCTGGCCTCGTCCTTTATGACGACGGGTGGCGTGGCGCGTCGGATCATCCGGTTTTCGATTGCCTGTGTGGGCCATCTGCCGGGGGGGCTGGCGATTGCGGGTGTGTTTGCCTGCATGCTGTTTGCGGCCTTGTCGGGATCGTCTCCTGCAACCGTGGTGGCGATTGGTTCGATTGTGATCGCCGGGATGCGGCAGGTGGGCTATTCCAAGGAATTTGCGGCCGGTGTGATCTGTAATGCGGGCACGCTGGGCATCCTGATCCCGCCGTCGATTGTAATGGTTGTCTACGCGGCCGCTGTCGAGGTGTCGGTCGGGCGGATGTTCCTGGCCGGTGTCATTCCGGGGCTGATGGCCGGATTGATGCTGATGATCACCATCTACGTCATGGCCAAGGTCAAGAACCTGCCGAAAGGTGATTGGAAAGGATGGGGCGAGATATTTGTGTCCGCCCGCGAGGCCGGTTGGGGCCTGTTTCTGATCGTGATCATCCTGGGCGGCATCTACGGTGGAATCTTTACGCCGACCGAAGCTGCGGCGGTTGCAGCGGTCTATGCCTTTTTCATCGCCAGCTTTGTCTACAAGGATATGGGGCCGCTCAGCACCGAAGAAGGCACGCGCAACCTGTCGCTGTTGAAACGACCCTATGCGCTGGTCACGGCCTTTTTCCATCCCGATACCAAGCACACGCTGTTCGAGGCCGGAAAGCTGACCGTTACGCTGTTATTCGTGATTGCCAACGCGCTGATCCTGAAACATGTGCTGACCGACGAGCAGGTGCCTCAACATATCGCCGAGGCGATGCTGTCGGCCGGTCTGGGCCCGGTCACCTTCCTGATCGTGGTCAACGTGATCCTGCTGATCGGCGGTCAGTTCATGGAGCCGTCGGGATTGCTGGTCATTGTGGCACCTCTGGTGTTCCCGATTGCGATTGAGCTGGGCATCGACCCGATCCATCTGGGCATCATCATGGTGGTCAATATGGAGATTGGGATGATCACGCCTCCGGTCGGGTTGAACCTGTTTGTGACTTCGGGCGTGGCGGGTATGCCGATGATGGGTGTGGTCAAGGCAGCGCTGCCATTTCTGGCGGTGTTGTTCGTGTTCCTGATCATGGTGACATACATTCCGTGGATATCCACTTTCCTGCCCAACACGTTCATGGGGCCTGAAATCGTGACAAATTAGGGTGATATCCGGTGTTCAGGCCGAACCGATGCGATGGTTCGGCCTGATCTTTCACTGACCATATTTGGCCAGATACTCTTCGACCCATCCAACAGGGCCATAGCCCTGTCTGCGTTTCGTTCCCCATTGACCGACATTGCTGCCGACCAGTTCAACCGGTTTGGGATGTCCGTTGAAGATCACTATTTTCGGGCGCACGGGCCGTTTCTTGTAATTTTGATGAATCAGCCCGAAAGGCCAGTATGACACTAGGTGAATAAGGCCGATGCACCAGTCCTTTGGATAACATCTTCGCCTGAGCGCGCGAGACGAGATATAGTTCTGATCGTTGTCGTATCGGGCCGCATCCACCGCAGGATCAAAATCATCATAAAGGTTAAACTGCTCGGCAGGGACAAATCCGACCACGGATGAATTGCCCCGTGTCACCATGTTCATGATGCCGGGCATCCTGTCCCAAATCTTCGCCGGGATTGCACGCCATATGAAACCGCGGAACTTCGGCATCAGAAACAACCCGCCCCGATCCATTACGATGGTCAGCAATGGCGCCAACTGTCCGGTGACCAGCAAATCGAGATCCAAAAACAGCGCTGCATCATAGTCTGCCACGATCCTGCGGTCGAACATAAGCAGTTTCGGCCACTTGCCATGTGCCCAATCCGGTTGCTCCATTTGATCAAAATGCAGAGGATGGCTTTTGATGGCAGGATCCAGCCCCTGTGGATCATCGGTGATGCAAACGAAATCGTGATCAAGCGACAGGTTGTCCCGAACGGCATAAAA
The DNA here is from genome assembly GCA_039028255.1 of Pseudomonadota bacterium. Classification (GTDB taxonomy): domain Bacteria; phylum Pseudomonadota; class Alphaproteobacteria; order Rhodobacterales; family Rhodobacteraceae; genus Ruegeria. The sequence continues at coordinate 3,264 of JBCCIK010000099.1, forward strand.
CAGCATGTTGACGTCATCGGCGCGGAAATACGCGCCCCATTTCATGCAAATGACGCATGATCTCTTGGATATGACAGCGTTCATTTAACGCTCCGTTCAGGGTCTTCGCAGGTGTTCAGAACAGCTGTGCGGCCCTGTTCCCCGTGGGTTGACATGCCCCGCGACCTTGAATCTGTCAACTGAATTCCCATGTTTGAATAAGAGGACGACCTCATCTCGCATCAGGTTTCTCGGGACGACCCGGTTTAGTGAGAGGTGTCCTAATGCCCTGGATTTTACTGTTATTCGCCGGCCTGCTTGAAATTGTGTGGGCCGTGGCCATGAAACAATCAGCCGGATTTACGCGCCTGTGGCCCACTGCGATCATGGGCGTGTCGATGGTCGGATCCTTTGGATTGCTGGCACTGGCCATGCGGGATCTGCCTTTGGGCACAGCCTATGTGATCTGGACGGGCATCGGCGCGGTTGGCGCCTTTATGGTCGGGATCATGTTCCTGGGTGAGATGATCACACCGATCCGTATTCTTGCCGCCGCTCTGATTGTGTCGGGCCTTGTGGCCATGAAGCTGGCCTGACAACACTCGCCTGCCGTTGACGACCTGTATCGGCGTCGGCAGGCGGGTGCTTTGCCGTAAACGGGCAGGGGTATACACGCATTATCAGCGTGTTCCAGCATTATGGTTCAGGTTTCCTTGCGCGCGTTTCCAATGACATCGCGCTGACGCAACAGTTCAACACCGCAAGCCGCGGTCCTTGGAGCAAAGACAGTGCAGAGTAAGCCGGGTTCAGGCGCGCTCCAACGCCACGATGATGCCCGAGAAATCGGCGGCTTTCAGGCTTGCCCCCCCGACCAACGCACCGTCGACATTTGAAACGCCGAAAATCTCGGCTGCGTTGGACGGCTTGACCGAACCGCCATACAGCAGGCGAACGGACCGGCCGACGCCTTCGCCAAACCGGCGTTCAAGACGGGCGCGAATAAAATCATGAACGTCCCCGATTTCATCCATCGTCGGCACTTTGCCCGTACCGATGGCCCAGATGGGTTCATACGCGACGATCAGGTTCTCGCCGGTGGACTGATCGGGAATCGACCCGGACATCTGACCGCCGATGATGTCCAGCGTGTTGGCCGCGTCGCGCTGCGCCAGGCTTTCGCCGACGCAAATGATCGCCCTCAGCCCCGCATCCATCGCGGCGCGTGCCTTGGCGCGGACATCCTCGTTTTGCTCGCCATGATCGACACGGCGCTCGGAATGTCCGAGAATCACGTCAGTCGCACCGGCATCTACCAACATGGGCGCGCTGACATCACCGGTATGAGCGCCAGATACCTGGGCATGACAATCCTGACCACCGACCGTGATACTCGAGTCTGCAACCTGTTGTGCGGCGCGCTCCAGCAATGTGGCGGGTGGGCAGATCAGAATGTCGATATCCGATGCAGGGTGAGAACGGGCCAATGTCTCAAGCTCTGCAAGCGCTGCGCCGGTTCCATTCATTTTCCAGTTTCCAGCCGCCAGTTTCCGCCGCATCTCTGCCTCTCCCTGCATATTTCGCCACGCGCCTATCCGATATCACCGTCGGGTGAGGCTGACAATTCCGGTTGCTGTTCCCAAAGCAAAACGGCAGTGTCCGGCAAAAAGCAGTTTGGTGGCGGAATGATCGCGAATCTTGACCTTGAAAAACTGGATCAGCAGGATCTGGAAGAACTCAGACGGTTGCAGCAATCAATAGGCCAGGTGGGGTTTCTGACCGTGCACAACACCGGGCTGGATGCCGCGCGTATGCAAAAGGTTCTGTCCGCGTATCTTGCGTTTTTCCATTTGCCGGAATCAGACAAACGGCGCGTCGATATGGCGCTTACAGGGTCGAACCGGGGGTGGGGGCGCGCCGCGATCCGAACAGGTCGACCCGAATGCCAATCCGGATTTCAAAGAAGTGTTCGACTGCGGTTACGAACTGCCAGCGGATGATCCGTATCTGCGCCAGGATCTAAGCGTGTATGCGCCCAATCTGTGGCCGCAACAACCGGAAGAGTTTCAGGATACGATCAGCGCTTATTACAGCGATGCCAGCGCTGTCGCGATGCGTGTCTTGCGGGCCGTTGCGCTTGCGCTGGGTCGCGGCGCCAACAGTTTTGAGGCCGCGTTTGATACCCCCATGGCGCTGTTGCGCGGCAATTACTACCCCAAACGACCGGACTGGGCAGGCAAGGACGATTTTGGTATTGCCGCGCACACCGATTACGGGTGCCTGACCTTGCTGGCAACGGATGGGACCGCCGGACTGGAGGTCCGTATGCCTGATGGCACTTGGGAAGCCGTGCAAGCCGAACCCGGCGTCTTCATCATCAATTTCGGTGAGATGCTGGAGTTCTGGACCGCAGGAGAGGTGAAGGCCACCCAACACCGGGTCATCGGCAGCACACACGAACGGATTTCAGTGCCGATGTTCTTTAATCCGTCCTATAACACCAATATCGCCCCACCAGACAGCGGACAGCTGATCCGCGCCGGTGAGCACCTGACACGGCGGTTCAACGAAACCTACGTTCATCTGAAAAAAGCCTAGCCTTGCCGGGTCAGGCTTTCGTCGAATTTGATGGATTCGCCGCATCCGCACGCGTCGACCACGTTCGGGTTTTTGAATTTGAACCCGGATTCCAGCAGCGAGACCTCGTAATCTATTTCGGTCCCGAACAGGAACATCTGTGCCATTGGCGCAATCATCACGCGCGCGCCGTCCTGCTCGACAACTTCGTCATGCGGGTCGGGGTCATCCACGTAGTCCATGGTGTATTCCATACCGGCGCAGCCGCCTTTTTTGACACCGATGCGCAGACCGGCGTGTCCGCCCGACTCCATCAGTCGGGTGATCTGCTGAGCCGCCTTGGGCGTTATTGTCACGGCTTGCTTGCCGGGAATGCCGAACATCTGTGTCTCCGTCATCGCGCGATATCGCTAATTTAAGGTCGTATCGCGCCGGGCTCAAGTCAATGCGGCGTGTCTTGCCGAAATTTGAGCATTCTGAAGGATCCGGCGTCATTTTCAGCGGCAGCTTGCTATCCGGTTACGGTTGCGCGTAGCGTGAATGCACAGGCCCACCCTTACGTCGCATAGCGGGCAGTTGAATTTTGGAAAAGGTGTAACAAAATGAAAAAGATATGCTGTGTATCTAAGGCAGGTTTCAACGCATTGACCCTGAGTTTGGCACTGGGGCTGGGTGCAGGATCGGCCCTCGCCGAAACGGAAAACAAAAGACATCCGATAAACTGTGCAACGGCCGAAGGTGATCTGCGCGCCATCGCGGCCGAGAAAACGCATGCTGAAGATCAACAGGTGGAAAGCGTAACGGCGATTACGCCGGCTGGGGCGCTGTTGGGGTTGATCACCGGTACAGAGAACAAGAAATTGCAAATGCTATCAGGGGATTACGTCCAGGCATTGGATGATAGATCCGCTGAAATCAAAGCAACCTGCGGGATCAAGTAACCATCACCGGACGCAGAAAGGACCGCCCTCGGGCAAGAGCGGTCCATGTTTAAGAGCCGATATTTGACGGGGGCGACAGGCGTTCGGCCCAAACAGCAATCAGGTCACATGTTTGTCCTGCGTTGCCGCACCGCGTGTATCCCGCAGTGATGTAACAGTTGCAACAAACACAGGTAACGCTGAGATTACCGTTTTATGACAGTCTGAGGGCGCATCCGAGTGTCGCGCCGGTTCACATGAACCCAAGCTCCAGCCGCGCCTCATCGGACATCATGTCCATGCCCCAGGGGGGCTCCCACGTCAGTTCGACCTCGACCTCTTTGACCCCGGCAACCGGTTCGATCGCTTCGCTGATCCAGCCAGGCATTTCGCCAGCAACAGGACAGCCGGGCGCGGTCAGCGTCATAATGACTTTCACAGCGTTTTCGTCAGAAATGCTGATCGTGTAAATCAGGCCCAGATCATAGATATTTACCGGAATTTCAGGGTCAAAGACTGTCCGGCACGCTTCGACTACAGGGTCGTACAAAGGGTTTTCCACGCTGGAAGGCGCAATCAGCGGGGTACCTTCAAGTTGTTCGCTGGGATGAGTCATCTGGGCCTCGGGTCATTGTCCTGACAAGTATATAGGCAACCCCCGTGACAGCGTCCAGAGGCGCTGATGGGGGTCACCGGCCTGTTTCAGTCGTTGATATCGTGCTCGAAGGTTTTCACCTGACCATGCGGTCGCAGGAAGATCCGGCGCAGACCCAGCCAGGCAACCAACGACAATATTGCAAAAATCAGCATCAAAATAGGCAGCGAAGGTGCCACACCCGGAATGACAAGGACCAGTCCGGTGATCACGGCGCCGATTGCAAAACCCAGAAAAATGAAACAGGGCAGAACAACCTCAAGAATGCCCAGCGCAAGCGCGCCAGCCATCCATATCCACCATGTCAGCCAGAACGGGTCTGCCATTACTTGCCTCCTTTCAGCATTTTGAACGCATCTCCAAAAGCTTCAAGTGCATTTGCGGGCACAACAATGGTTTGGTTGCCAGAGCCGCCGCCAAGGGCGTTCAGGGATTCGACCTGTTTCAGGGCCACCTGGTATTGGGCCGCTTCGATCCCGTTATCCTGGATGGCCTTGGCAACCACACCGGTTGCATAGGCTTCGGCCTCGGCTTCGATGCGGCGGGCCTTGGCGCTTTGTTCAGCGGCGTAGAGTTCGGCATCCGCCTGTAGTTCGACAGAACGTTTCTGGCCTTCGGCTTCGGTCACCTGTGCGCGGCGGGCGCGTTCTGCGTTCAACTGCTGAAGCATCGCGTCGCGGGTGGCCTGATCAAGGTTAACATCCAGTATCTCGGCGCGCGTAACCTCGATGCCCCAATCATCCACGGCGGTTTCAACGCTTTCCTGAATGCGTGCAATCAGCTGCGAGCGGTTCGATTGTACCTCGTCCAGGTCCATTTTACCAATCTCGGCGCGCACAATGCCTGCAACGGTGGTTGCAATTGCTCCATCCACGTCCCGAATGCGGTAGACCGTCTTTTCCGGTTCCAGAATGCGGTAGAACACTGATGTGTCGATCTGAACCAAAACGTTGTCTTTGGTGATCGCGTCTTGCGTTGCATTGGGCAGCTGGCGTTCAAGAATAGAGATCTTGTGACGTGCAACATCCAGAAACGGAACGATAAAATTGATACCCGGCCCCAGAACTGAGTGGAGTCGTCCGAACCGTTCAACCACGTATTTTTCAGATTGGGGGACGATCTTGATGCCTTTGAGAATAACAACAACCACCAGAATGGCGGCCAGCAGATATATGATGTTCGATGAAAGCAGTCCGATAATCTGTTCTTCTGTCATATCTGTCCTCTTTATTGTGTACTATAGTATACATTTGGGGGTTGAGTCGCCCGATTACAACTCTGGTATGGATGGAAACGGCGGCAATGCAAACGCAGTTCGGCGGGTCTTTTGGTGGTGATCCGCGGTTTGTGGCCGCTTTGCATCCTTTTGGTGCCGTTGTAACAACGGGGCATGAAGATGATCATCGACACAGACCCCGGAATTGATGATGCGCTGGCTATCGCTTATGCGGTCGCGGCACCAGAGATCGAACTGGTCGGGCTGACCACGGTATTTGGCAATACGCATATTCATCAATCCAGTCGCAATGCCCGGTTTTTGCTGCATAAACTGGGGGTGGACATACCGGTGGCCCAAGGTGCCGCGGTCGCGTGGGGCGCTGACGGACATGATCCCTCGGATCATGTGCACGGACCTGAAGGGTTCGGCGACCTGACCGAAATTCCCGAGATCGGGCAAAACCACCATTTGCCCGCAGCAGAGTTTCTGGTTCGCATGGCGCGCCTTCACAAGGACGAACTGGTGGTATGTGCCGTTGGGCCCCTGACCAATATCGCGGATGCAATGCAACTGGACCCTGATTTTGCCTCAAACCTGAAACGGTTGGTGATCATGGGGGGCGTGCTGCATCGACCGGGCAATGTCTCGGAACATGCCGAGGCCAATATTTTTCATGACGTTCAGGCTGCGGATGCGATTTTTGCAAGTCCGCCGTCAACGGTTCTGGTCGGTTTGGACGTCACCCTGCAAACGCTTTACACAAGTGCAGATTTTGATGCGTTGGCGCAAAGCTCGCCTGCAACCGGGGGTTTCTTGCGCGACATATCCCGTTTTTACCTGCGGTTTTACAAAGAGGTCGGCGGGTTCGATGGCTGCGCCCTGCACGACTCGACGGCGGTGATTGCCTGCACGCATGGCGCGTTGTTCGACATGATGCACAGCGGTGTTCGTGTGACCGTCGCAGGCCCGGAACTGGGCGCGACCCGCCACGATCCGGCGCGTCCACCCATTTCAATCTGCCACGATGTGGATGGGGCAGGGGTTGTGGCCTTGTTCACCGAGCGGGTTGCGCGCTTGCCCTGACGGGTTGCATTGCCCGGTCTGATCGGGCAAATGCTGCCCGGTTCCGAGACCCAAGGCGAAAGAATGACCCAGCAATTTTCGTTTGATCTGACGGCCACTGACGGCCACGCCCGGACCGGCGTGATCCGCACAGCACGTGGAGAGGTGCGCACTCCGGCCTTCATGCCTGTGGGCACGGCGGCGACGGTCAAGGCCATGATGCCCGAAAGCGTCCGCGCAACCGGCGCAGATATACTGCTTGGCAACACATATCACCTGATGCTGCGACCCACGGCCGAACGGATCGACCGGCTGGGCGGCCTGCATAAGTTCATGAACTGGGAGCGGCCTATTCTGACCGACTCGGGCGGGTTTCAGGTCATGTCGCTGGCCGGGTTACGCAAACTGACCGAAAAGGGCGTGACATTCAAATCCCATATTGACGGCTCCGAACACGAACTAATGCCGGAACGGTCGATGGAAATTCAACGTCTGCTGGGCTCGGACATCGTGATGTGCTTTGACGAATGCCCGTCGTTGCCTGCGGACCGCAAACGTATTGCCGAATCCATGCGCCTGTCGATGCGATGGGCGCAACGATCGCGTGATGCGTTTGGTGATCGTCCGGGTCACGCACTGTTCGGGATCATGCAGGGCGGGTTAGAGCGGGATCTGCGCGAAGAAAGCGCTGAGGCGTTGAAATCCATTGGTTTTGACGGCTATGCCATCGGCGGTCTTGCCGTGGGCGAAGGGCAACACGCGATGTTCGACTGTCTGGATTACGCGACCGAATTCCTGCCTGCCGACAAGCCGCGTTACCTGATGGGAGTGGGCAAGCCTGACGACATCGTTGGCGCGGTGGCGCGGGGCGTGGACATGATGGATTGCGTTCTGCCGTCGCGCTCGGGGCGCACCGGTCAGGTTTTTACCCGTCGCGGCGTGATCAACATCAAGAATGCCCGTCACGCGGACGATCCGCGCCCTTTGGATGCCGATTGCACCTGTCCGGCCTGCACGAACTACTCCCGCGCATACCTGCATCATGTATTTCGATCCAACGAGATGATCGCGGGCATGTTGCTGACCTGGCATAATCTGCACTATTTTCAGGAGATTATGCAGGGTATGCGCGATGCGATTGCGCATGGTGTGTTTGATCAATGGCAGGAACGGTTCCATGCGCAGCGTGAACTGGGCGACATCGCGCCACTGTAGCGCAGAAAGCACAGGATGTTTTGCGATTTTCGGTAGATATGTCCGCGCGACGCCTTGCAGACCGGTAAACGTCAGGTCATGCTGCGCCAACACAAGGTTGTAAGGTTGAAATAGGGTGTATTGCGCCCCACCTTAAACTTCCAAGACAGGAGACAGCCAATGGTTGCCTGAATCAGGGACCAGCGCCGTCTTGCCAATGATAAGGATTGAGCATGCAAGAGCCTCTGAATTCCTCATACCCCGTCCTGCCGCTGCGCGACATCGTGGTCTTTCCACACATGATCGTGCCGCTGTTTGTGGGCCGCGAAAAGTCGGTCCGCGCACTGGAAGAGGTTATGCAGGACGACAAACAGATACTGTTGTCCAGTCAAATTGATCCGGGTGTTGATGATCCGGATATGGATGGCATTTACCGGTCAGGCGTGCTGGCCAATGTGCTGCAATTGCTGAAGCTGCCCGACGGCACCGTCAAGGTTCTGGTCGAAGGGCAGGCGCGTGTGGAGATCACTGAATTTCTGGAAAACGAAGATTTTTTCGAGGCGCGCGCTGAATATCTGACCGAGATTCCCGGTGATGTGACCACGACCGAAGCGCTGCTGCGCACCGTCGCGGATGAGTTCGAGCGTTACGCGAAAGTGCGCAAGAACATCCCCGAAGAAGCGCTGGCCGCAGTAGGTGAAACCACCGAGCCTGCCAAACTGGCGGATTTGGTGTCTGGTCATCTGGGCATCGAGGTCGAACAAAAGCAGGAATTGCTGGAAACCCTGTCCGTCAGCGAACGGCTTGAGAAAGTCTATGGTCTGATGCAGGGCGAGATGTCGGTTTTGCAGGTTGAGAAAAAGATCAAAACCCGCGTCAAATCTCAGATGGAGAAGACCCAGCGCGAATACTATCTGAATGAGCAGATGAAGGCCATTCAGAAGGAGTTGGGCGATGGCGAAGACGGTAGCAACGAAGTTGCCGAGCTGGAAGCCAAGATCAATGAGACCAAGCTGTCGAAAGAAGCGCGCGAGAAGGCAGAGGGCGAGCTGAAAAAGCTTAAAAACATGTCGCCCATGTCGGCCGAGGCCACTGTGGTGCGCAACTATCTGGATTGGATTCTCGCGCTGCCCTGGGGCACCAAATCTCGGGTCAAAAAGGATCTGGGACGCGCGCAGGATATTCTGGATGCGGACCACTATGGCCTTGAAAAGGTCAAAGAGAGGATCGTTGAATATCTGGCGGTGCAGCAGCGGTCCAAAAAGCTGAAAGGCCCGATCCTGTGCCTTGTTGGTCCTCCGGGTGTGGGTAAGACGTCGCTGGGTAAGTCGGTTGCCAAAGCCACGGGGCGCGAGTTCATTCGCATCTCGCTGGGCGGCGTGCGCGACGAATCCGAGATCAGAGGCCACCGCCGGACCTATATCGGCTCGATGCCCGGCAAGATCATTCAGGCGCTGAAAAAGGCGAAAACCACCAACCCGCTTATCTTGCTGGATGAAATCGACAAGATGGGCCAGGATTTTCGTGGCGACCCTGCGTCGGCCATGCTTGAGGTGTTGGACCCGGAACAGAACAATACGTTCATGGATCACTATCTTGAGGTCGAATACGACCTGTCCAACGTGATGTTCCTGACCACGTCGAACAGCTATAACATGCCCGGGCCTCTGCTGGACCGTATGGAGATCATCCCGCTGGCTGGTTACACCGAAGAGGAAAAGAGCGAGATCGCCAAGAAACATCTGAT
>JBCCIK010000100.1:0-12469 GCA_039028255.1 Pseudomonadota bacterium
CAACGTGATTTCCAGAAACAGCGTGTCAGACCGAACCCAGAAATCCAGCACGGTCGGTGCAGGGGTTTGTGCCGTACCTGCGGTACCAAAGCTGCTCAGAACTGCACATAACGCGATCAGATTTGTTTTTATTCGCAGGACAAGCGCGGACAGGGTGCTGTCGCTCATCCGAAAAATCCCGCAAACCAATTTCGCGCGCAAATCATGATGCCAAGTGTTCCGTCTTATCCGGATATTGGCAAGTGCAAAGCCACGTTCCGCGCGCGGTGACGGGGATTTTCGACCGCTATCTGCGTTGGCACTTGCGCGGGCATCCGGGCTGCGGCATGACGGCTGCATGACAAGCAACAGCGAAATCCTGTGCATCGGCTCTGTGCTTTGGGACGTCATCGGACGGACCGCCAGCGCCATGCGTCAAGGTTCAGACCTACCGGGGCGCATAACACGGCTGCCGGGTGGCGTGGCCATGAACATCGCGATGACGCTGGTCCGTTTCGGCATGACCCCGACACTGCTGACCGCCATCGGTCGCGATGCGGAAGGCGACGAACTGGTACAGGCGTGCGGGCGGCTGGGTATGGTCACTGATCACGTCTACCGATCGCCGGATCTGCCAACCGATCGCTATATGGCGGTCGAAGGGGCAAACGGGCTGATCGCGGCAATTGCTGACGCCCATTCGCTTGAGGCGGCCGGCGCGAAGATTCTGCATCCGCTGATACAAGGACCGCTGGGCTCTGCAATCACCCCCTACACGGGACCAATTGCGCTGGACGGGAACCTGACGCAAACCCTGCTGGAAGACATTGCCCAAAGCCCCGCCTTTGCACGCGCCGATCTGCGCGTGGCTCCGGCCTCGCCGGGCAAAGCAGAGCGGTTGCTTCCGTTTTTGAAAAACGCCCGCGCAACGCTGTATGTGAACCTCGAAGAAGCCGGTATCCTGTGCAACCGCGACTTCACCGACTCGGAAAGCGCCGCCAAGGCGCTGTTGGATCGCGGCGCGCTGCGGGTTCTGGTGACCGATGGCGGCAACTCGGCCACCGTGGCAGATGACCGTGAAATCCTGACGCAAAAACCGCCATCCGTCCTGGTGACCCGTGTCACCGGGGCCGGTGACACTTTTATGGCCGCCCACATCGCCTCTGAGGCGGATGGCACCGCAAACGACGCCGCCTTGACCCGCGCCCTGCAAGCGGCCGCAACCTATGTATCCGGAGAGACCCCCCTGTGATCGACATCCATCATTCCGCCGAGGTTCATTCTGCCCTGCAAAACGGACGCCCCATTGTGGCACTGGAAAGCACAATCATCACGCATGGTATGCCTCATCCGCAGAATGTTGAGGTTGCCGCCCAGGTCGAACAGGACATCCGTGACGCTGGTGCGGTTCCGGCCACTATTGCCGTGATCGAAGGGACGCTGCACATAGGTCTGGAACAAGACGCGTTGCGCGCCTTGGGGCAGGCGCAGGGTGTGGCAAAGCTGTCGCGCGCGGACATGGCCGCCTGTATGGCAGGCGGGGGCACCGGCGCGACCACCGTGGCCGCCACCATGATTGCCGCGCATCACGCCGGGATCGAAGTCTTTGCAACCGGCGGTATCGGCGGCGTGCATCAGGGGGCCGAAACCTCGTTTGATATTTCCGCTGATCTGCACGAGTTGGGGCAAACGCCGGTTACCGTGGTGGCTGCCGGTGCCAAAGCGATCCTGGATCTGGCTAAAACGCTGGAGGTTCTGGAAACCCTTGGAGTGCCGGTCATAGCCTATGGCCAAAACGAGTTTCCGGCCTTCTGGTCGGCCAAATCGCCCCATCAGGCGCCGCTGCGCATGGACAGTGCCGAGGCAATCGCCAAAGCGCATGCGACCCGCCGCGCCTTGGGTTTGCCGGGCGGTCAGCTGGTGGCCAACCCGATCCCGTCGGCAGATCAGATTGCAGCCGCCGAGCTTGCCCCGATCATCGCTGCGGCCCAGGCCGATGCCGATGCGCACCGGATCACCGGCAAGGCGGTCACCCCCTATCTGCTGCAACGGATTTTCGAGAAAACGCAGGGGCGGTCACTGACGGCCAACATTGCCTTGATCCGCAACAACGCCCGCCTTGCCGCCGGTATCGCCAAGGCGCTGTCCCGCGGCGCGTAACACTGTGCTATTGCACCAAAGGCCCTGACTGCTTAGCTACTTCGGCAAACAACTCGGAACCGCGATGAATACACCTTTCGACGAAGAGCCCCACCGCCGCCCCGGTCTGCTGTCGCGGCTGCGCGCGTCGTTCCTGACGGGGATCGTGGTCATTGCGCCGGTGTGGCTGACCATATGGCTGATCTGGTCGGTGGTTGGCTGGATCGACAGCGCAGTTCTGCCGTTGATCCCGCAACAGTTCCGGCCCGAACAATATGTTGGCATCAACCTGCGCGGCGTCGGTGTCATCATCTTCCTGACCTTCACCGTTCTGGTGGGCTGGATTGCCAAGGGTATCCTGGGCCGGTCATTCATTTCGTTCACCGAAAGCCTTGTGAACCGGATGCCGATTGTGCGGTCGATCTATTCCGGCATCAAACAAATTTCGGAAACCGTTTTTGCCCAGACCGAGCGCTCGTTCGAAAAGGCCTGTCTGGTCCAGTATCCGCGCAGAGGCATCTGGGCGATCGGATTTGTGTCCACCACCGCCAAGGGCGAAGTCAGTCAGCGGGCTGAAACCGGCGGTCAGTTGCTGAGCGTCTTTATCCCCACAACGCCAAACCCGACATCGGGCTTTTTGCTGTTCTTTCCGGCTGAAGATGTCATCCTTCTGGACATGTCGATTGAAGATGCCGCCAAGCTGGTGATTTCCGCCGGGCTGGTATACCCCAACGGCAAGGATCCGACGCAACCGCCGACCTGATCAGCCGAACATCGCGGGCAGATCGACGGTACTGTTCTGCCCCAGATCAGCCTTGTGGCTGGATAGAAACCGGTCTGCCGCCTCTTGACCCGCCTTTTTCAGCTGGTGCAGCACAACCGGGTTGGGAACCGTTTTGGTCGCCACGGACAGGCTGTTCATCAGTTCATTGTCAGCGATCATATGGACCAGAACGCGGCTCATTTCGCCGGCCTTCAACTTACCTTCCCGCAACAGACGCTGAACGAAACTGATCGCACGCAATTCACGAAACAAGGACGAGTTAAAGCTGATCTCGTTGATCCGGTTTTGAATCTGTTGCGGGGTCACCGGGATTTCGTCGCGTTCCAGCGGGTTTATGTTCACGATCACCACGTCATCGGGCAGATCGTCGGTAAACAAAGGATACAAGGCCGGGTTACCGGTGTATCCACCATCCCAATAGGCTTCGGTCCGGCCGGTGTCAGGATCGGGGATTTCAATCGCCTTGAACAAGGTCGGCAAACAGGCCGAGGCCAGAATTGCATCCGTCGATATCTCTGGCCCGGTAAAGACCCGGATCTTGCCGCTGCGCACACAGGTTGCGCACACAAACAGCTGTGGGCCCTGATCGGCGCAAACTTCATCAAAGTTGAACTGATCGACAACAGGCTCCAGCGGATTGCGGTAGAACGGGCCATAGGCATAGGGCGAAATCATGCGGGACCAGGCATCGCCGATCGAAAACGGCACCGAGTATTCCATGGCCTGCGCAATATGGCCCGGCTCGATCCCGCTGAACCAGTTGGCCAGTCGCATGTCGCCCACAGCGCCCATACGCGCCCATAGACCGTCCATACGCGCGCGGGCGCCGTCTCGCCCGGCATGTACCATGCCCGATTTGAACGCGGCCCCGTTCAATGCACCGGCCGACGTTCCGGTGATGGCCGCGACTTCGACGTCTTCCTCGTCCAGAAGCCGGTCCAGAACGCCCCACGTAAAGGCACCATGGGCACCGCCGCCTTGCAAGGCCAGGTTAATACGTTTCACCATGCGATCTCTGCCATCACAGCGCCGTCCAGCCACCGTCCACCGAAATCGTGGTCCCGGTGATTTGTGCGGCTGCTTCCGAACACAGAAAAATCGTTGTCGCGCCCAGTTGTTCCACAGTGGCAAATTCTTTTGAGGGCTGTCTTTCCAGCAGGACGTTTTTCACCACGTCCTCGCGGCTCATGTTGTATTCCTTCATCGTGTCCGGAATCTGCGCCTCAACCAGTGGTGTCAGCACATAACCCGGACAGATTGCGTTGCAGGTAATCGGTTCCTGCGCGGTTTCCAGAGCGACCGATTTGGTCATGCCGACAACCCCGTGCTTGGCAGCAACATAGGCGGTTTTGTAGGGCGAGGCTGTCAGGCCATGTGCCGAGGCGATGTTCACCACCCTGCCCCAACCATTGGCGCGCATCAGCGGCAGTGCCGCCGCCGTGGTATGAAATGCCGAGTTCAGGTTGATCGCAATAATGGCGTCCCATTTATCGACCGGAAACTGATCTATCGGTGACACGTGCTGAATACCCGCATTGTTCACCAGAATGTCACAGGCCCCTGCCTGTTCGATCAAAGCGCGGCATTCGTCACCCTTGGACATGTCAGCCTTGATGTACCGGGTTTTGGTTCCTGTTGCGGCACCGATTTCGGCCGCCAGCGCATGATCTTCTTCGCGATCCGTGAACGAATTCAGAACGACATCAGCCCCGGCCTTGGCCAGTTCGCGTGCCACCCCAAGACCGATCCCCGAATTCGATCCCGTGACAATTGCTGTTTTTCCCGAAAGGCTCATCACCGCGTCTCTCCTGCATTCCAATTGCGCGCACAGTGCCATGCTGCACCTGCAAAAGAAACGGGGAACTGCGTCGCGCCTGGTCAAAAATCAACCAAAAAAAACGCCCGCGCGAAGCGGGCGTTAAGTTATTGAGGCAGGTTTCATACAGGCAAGAAACCTATCGAGCAGTGACCCCTTTATAAGCAATTCCGCGCCTTCGTCCAAGCTAAAAGTTTGAAAACAAGAAAAATCATCGCTACGATGAACCCCAACAAAATAAGGCCAGAGCAGGATTGTTTCCAAAATGAGCCCGAATTTTCTTCGCCCGCTTCGGTCTGTGTTGGCGGGAATCACTGTTATTTTGGCGGCTTCACTGGCACGGGCAGAATCGGCTCATGGCATAGCTATGTATGGGGAACCCGCGCTACCACCGGATTTTGTGTCATTACCCTATACAAACCCAGATGCGCCCAAAGGCGGTCGAGTGGTATTCGGCAACACAGGCGCCTATAACAGCCTGAACCCGTTTGTGCAAAAAGGCACCCCACCGTGGCAATTGCGGTTCTTGACCCATGAAAGCCTGATGGGACGATCCTGGGACGAACCTTTCACTCTTTACGGGTTGTTAGCCGAATCAGTTGAAACAGCACCGGACAGATCCTGGGTCGAATTTACCCTGCGCGAAGACGCGCGGTTTTCGGATGACACGCCCGTCACTATCGAAGATGTGATCTGGTCGTATGAGACCCTTGGGACCGAAGGGCATCTGCGTTACCGCGGACTGTGGTCCACGATTGACAGTATCGAACAGACCGGCCCGCGCACGGTTCGGATCACGTTCAACGATCCCGACCGCGAACTTGCCCTGATCGCAGGGCTGCGCCCGATCCTGCAAAAGGCGCAGTGGCAAGGCAAGGATTTTGCCGATGCGCAACTGCATGACATTCCGATCGGCACCGGACCTTACGTGATCGACGATTATGAGGCAGGTCGCTTTGTCAATCTGCGGCGCAATCCCGATTACTGGGGCCAGGATGTCCCATTCCGCAAAGGCACGATGAACCTGGATGACATCCGCATTGAATTTTACGGCGACGGAACCGTTCTGTTCGAAGCGTTCAAGGCGGGTGAGCTGTCCGCAGTCCGGGAATTCAACGCTGACAAATGGGACACTCAGTACAATTTCCCGGCGGTGCAACGCGGCGATATCGTCAAAACGGAAATTCCCCATGGCAAACCCTCGGGGATGACAGGATTTGTGATGAATACCCGCAAGGCGCCCTTCGATGACTGGCGCGTCCGCGAGGCGCTGACCCTTGCGTTCAATTTCGAGTTCATCAACGACACAATTACCGGCGGTGCCCAACCGCGGATCACGTCTTATTTTTCCGGATCTGAACTTGCGATGCAGCCCGGTGCGGCCTCGGGTCGGGTCGCGGACCTTCTGAAACCGTTTGCCGACGATCTGATCCCGGGAACGCTGGAGGGCTATCAGCCACCGCAAGGCGACGGATCGGCACGCAATCGCGCCAACCTGCGCAAGGCCGCGGCGCTGCTGGACGAGGCAGGATGGACAATTCAGGACGGCGTATTGCGGAATTCCGATGGTGTGGCGTTCACCCTGACTATCCTGCTGCAACAGGGTGACACCGGTATGCAGACGGCGGTTGAAATCTATACTCGCGCGCTGGAACGGCTGGGCATCCGGGCGGTGACCGAACAGGTTGACAGCGCGCAGTATTCGGGCCGCCTGTCGGAACTGGATTTCGACATGACACCGTTCCGTCGCGAACTGTCATTATCCCCCGGCAACGAACAACGTCTGTATTGGGGCAGCGCAGGGGCAGACACGCCGGGAACTCGCAATCTTATGGGCGTCGCCTCGCCCGCGGTGGACGGCATGATCGACGCCATGCTCGCGTCGGAAACTCGCGAAGACTTTGTTGCCGCAACCCGAGCGTTGGACCGGGTGTTGACAGCAGGCCGGTATGTGATCCCGATCTGGAGCTTCGATGTGGGGCGCATTGCACATGTCAGCGCCTTGAAACATCCCGAAACGCTGCCGATCTATGGCGACGGCCCGCAATACATGCCTGACGTTTGGTGGTACGAGGACTGATCGCCGCCGCATGCCCTGCCCGGCCTTTTGAACACCGGCGGTGAAATCAGCATCTTTTTGCCACGCCAAAACTGCGCTGCCGGGGTGGTTGCGACACATATCGGCGGATTATGGCACATGGACGTGCGCACGCAATATATCGACCGGGCAGACTGCTGGCATCGACATCTGGCAACCCGTACCCGATTTTGTTTGACCGCAGCCAAAACTCACAATTTTCCAGCAGATTCCCTGCGATTGAGGGCCAAAACCTCTATTTTGCGCCAGGTTACCGTTTCGCAGCGCATTGCCAGAACTATACAACGGGCCGTTCAGACCCGGCGCGGTTATCCGGATCACCGTCGCATTCCGCGCGGTTTCCGGCCCAAGCCGCCTAAAAAAGCGGCCGAATTTGCCTGCGACATTTTGTCATGTCTGCCCTTACGTCACCCCGTCCGTACCCTGTTTACGGGGAGAGCAATCCTGAAATCGCGTGAAGGAAAGCTCGGAGATGCTGAACTGGACAGATTTAACACAAGACTGGGGCGCGGCCTATGCGCGGGCCAAACGACGGTTTCCGAACCTGCGAGACCGCGACATGGCGCGGGTATCTAGTGATCGTAAACGGTTCGAGGCGTATCTTGCCGAACGCCATCACCTGACAGTCAATGAAGCCCGCGAAGAGGTCGAGGATTTCCTGTTCACCGAGGGTCTCAACCGTGAACTGTCGCGCGCGGCGTTAAGCAAGTGACGTCACCCAAAGGATCGTTGCGTCCTCGTCGCTGACGGACACGACATTGTGTCCCATGCTGCTGTCGTAATAGGCACTGTCCCCGCGGCGCATATCGATCGGTTCGTAAAATTCAGTGTACAGGCGCACAACGCCGGTCAGCACATACATGAATTCTTCACCGTCATGGCGCACCCAGCCTTCGAACTCGTCCATTGATCTGGCCCGGACCCGCGCGCGATAGGGCAGCATCTGTTTCTTTGTCAGGTTTTCGGCCAGCAACTCGTGTTCATAGGTTGTTGTGGCGTGGGCCGTTCCATCTCCCATACGGGTGATCGCCATGCGCCCGATTACCTGATCGCGCTGCGGCGCGGTGAACAGTTGCGGCACGGATATTTCCAGCCCTGTCGCAAGCTTTTTCAACGCATCATAAGTGGGCGACATCTGCCCGTTTTCGATCTTGCTCAGCGTTGAACGGGCCAGACCCGCCTGCGTGGCTGCCTGCTCAAGTGTCCAGTTGCGCGCTTTGCGCAACTCGCGCACGCGGGCGCCCAGGTCCAGAGGCTCGGGCTCGGTGTGCTCACCCGCATCGCGGGCAATTCGGATCAGGGACTTGGTGTTTTGGTCGCTCATAAGCCTTTCTATAGGGCCAGCCAGCGACGCTTGCAACGCGCCTTGCCACGCGATAGCCACACATGATGTTGTCCGTCTTTGATCAGGGTCCGCCGGCGCCCTGCCCCAGCCCGTTCAATCTGGCCGCGCATGTCCTGCGCCGGGCCGGGATATGTGCGCACAAAACGGCTCTGTCCATTCTGCGGCCGAACACATCCGAGGACTGGAGTTACGCAGACCTCGAAGCGGCCGTGCTGGGCACCGGAACAGGGTTGTTGCAGGCCGGGTTGAAACCCGGCGACATTGCCCTGATGCGGCTGGGCAACACGCTGGACTTTCCAATTGCCTATCTGGGCGCAATTGCTGTTGGCATCGTGCCGGTGCCGACCTCATCACAGCTGACCGCGCCTGAAACCGCGCGCATGATTGCAGAGCTGCGCCCCGCCGCCATCCTGCGGGACCCCGACGTGCCCTGCGCGCCGCATGACGTTCAGATTGCGCTCGACAGGCTTCAGAACATGCGCAACCTGCCCGCCGCGCGTTACCTGATGGATGATCCAGAACGGCTGGCCTATGTTGTGTACACGTCGGGCACGTCAGGACGGCCACGCGCTGTGGCCCATGCACATCGCGCGATCTGGGCGCGACAGATGATGGTTGACGGATGGTACGGGTTGCGGGAAACGGACCGGCTGTGTCATGCGGGCGCGTTCAACTGGACCTATACGCTGGGCACCGGGCTGATGGATCCCTGGACACTGGGCGCAACCGCCTTGATACCAGAGCCTAAAACCGAAATCCCGGCCTTGCCCGATCTGCTGCGACACCACCGGGCAACGATCTTTGCGGCAGCACCGGGCGTCATTCGCAAGATGGTTTCGAACACTGAAAAGCTGACCTTGCCGGATTTGCGCCATGGTCTGAGCGCTGGCGAGAAACTGTCGCGACATCTGCATGATCGCTGGACCGAGGTCACCTATACCGAGCTGTACGAAGCCTATGGCATGTCAGAGTGTTCGACCTTTATTTCATCCAGCCCGTCTCATCCGGCGCGAGGCGACGCACTGGGACAGCCGCAGCCGGGACGCCGGGTGGCAATCGTGGACAGTGACGGACCGGTGTCGCACGGCCAGGATGGCACGATTGCCGTGCACAAATCAGATCCGGGGTTGATGTTGACCTATTTGAATGCCCCAGACGAAGCCCGGCAGAGACTACAGGGCGATTGGTTTCTGACCGGCGATCAGGGCAAAATGGCCATTGACGGTCAGATCACGTATCTGGGCCGCGAGGATGACATGATGAATGCGGGCGGGTACCGCGTTTCGCCGGTAGAGGTCGAATCCGTCCTGTCGCACTATCCCGGTATCGATCAGGTTGGCGCCGCAGCCGTCGAAGTCAAACAGGACACATTTGTGATAGCAGCCTTCTATACCGGACCCGAAAGGCTGGACGAGGCGGCCTTGCGCACTTATGTCCAGTCAAATCTTGCGCGTTACAAACAACCACGCGCGTTTGTTCACCTGCCGGCGCTGCCGACCGGGGGGAACGGAAAACTCCTGCGCCGGGCATTGCCGGCCTATTTCAAGGCGTCACCTGAATGACCCAGACCGTCAAGCTTGATATCCTGTCCGATCCGATCTGCCCGTGGTGCTATATCGGCAAAACCCATCTGGACAAGGCGCTGGCCAAAGTTCCCGATCATCCCTTTGTCATAGAATGGCACCCGTTCCAGCTGAACCCCGACATGCCGGATGCGGGCATGGACCGGCGTGAGTATCTTGAACGCAAATTCGGCGGCAAAGAAGGTGCCGTGCGCGCCTACGCACCTGTTGTGGATCACGCCGAAAACGCCGGTCTGAACATTGATTTTGAAGGTATGAAGCGTACGCCGAACACGCTGGATGCGCACCGTCTGATCCACTGGGCCGGGATTGAAGGCAAGCAAAACGAAGTGGTAGACGCCCTGTTTGACGCCTATTTCGTACAGGCGCGAGACATTGGCGATCCGGAAATTCTTGCCGATATTGCAGACAGCGCCGGAATGGATGCGGCCGTCATCACAAAGCTGCTGCAATCGGATGCCGACCGTGAAGATATCCGCAAGCGCGACGTCCATTCGCGCGAAATGGGTGTCAGTTCGGTCCCGACCTATATTGTCGCCAATCAGCATGCGGTTCCTGGCGCGCAACCCCCAGAAATGTGGGAAAAAGTTATTGCCGAGATCATGTCTCAGCTTGAGGCGCCCTCTGCAGAATAGCACATAGCCCTGTGCAAAATCCGGTCTGGTGCAACCTGATCCGCCATGATAGCGCGATCAGGTTAGGAGCATTTCATGGCCAACCGCATGTCCAAGGCGGAATTCATTGCTCTGATTGCAATGATGTTCGCCACCATCGCCTTTTCGATCGACTCGATGCTGCCGGCCCTGCCCGAGATCGGCGCGCAGCTTAGCCCGGATGACGTGAATCGGGCCCAGTTGATCCTGACCTCGTTTGTGTTGGGCATGGGGATCGGAACGTTTTTTACCGGTCCCTTGTCGGATGCGTTCGGGCGCAAACCGGTGATCTACGGGGGTGCGGCCCTTTACATCCTTGCTTCGGCGGTGGCCTGGGCCAGCGCGTCGCTTGAACTTGTCCTTGCTGCGCGCGTTGTTCAGGGGCTGGGCGCTGCCGGTCCGCGGGTGGTGGCCATGGCGATCATCCGCGATCTGTATTCCGGACGTGTCATGGCGCGGATCATCTCGATCGCCATGATGATTTTCACCTTGATTCCAGCCGCCGCACCTTTGCTGGGCGCCGGTATGATTGCCGTGTTCGGATGGCGCAGCATCTTTGTGCTGTTTATCGTGTTTGCACTGATCATCGTGGCCTGGATGGGCGTTCGCCTGCCCGAGTCGCTGGCCCGTGAAAACCAGCGCCCCTTTCGCCTGCCGCTGATGATCGCGGCGACGCAAGAGATGTTCGCCCATCCCACGGTGCGCCTGTCGATCCTGGTGCAGACACTGTGCATGGGGGTTCTGTTCACCATGCTGACGATGGTGCAACCAATCTATGACGTCATCCATGACAGTGCAGACAGTTTCCCGTTCTGGTTCGGATTTGTCGCGCTGATGTCCGGTTCGGCCAGCCTGTTGAATGCTGCGCTGGTGGTCCGGGTCGGGATGCGGCGGATGGTGACCTGGGCACTGGGCGCGCAAATTGTTGTGACCGCGCTGGTGATCGTGCTGAACATGACGTCGCTGTCCGCGCAAGCCGCGTTTGCCCTGTTCGTGTTCTAGCAAACCGCGGTGTTTTTCATGGCAGGTGTGACAATGGGCAACCTGAACGCGATTGCGATGGAGCCCATGGGTCACATCGCGGGCATGGCCGCGTCTGTCATAGGTTCCGTCGCAACCGTCCTGGCCGCAGTCATCGCCGCTCCGGTCGGGCTATTGTTCGACGGTTCTTTGACACCGCTGACAAGCGGCATTCTGATCATGTGCATTCTGGCGTTTGGTCTGATGCTTCATATGGGTCGCATCGAAAACCGCCTGCCAAGCGAACCTGTGCAGAGCCAGTGAAACACGCTACCCTGCCACCATAGCAAGGCGGGAGGGGACAATGAGCGATTATTATGACCTGGGATCACATTCCTGTTCGGTGTCGACACGCTCGGCCGACGCACAGCTTTGGTTTGACCGGGGGCTGGTCTGGACCTACGGATTCAATCATGACGAGGCGGTCGCGTGTTTCCAGAAAGCCGCAGAACATGATCCCGGCTGCGCCATGGCCCATTGGGGCATCGCCTATGCGGCGGGACCAAATTATAATCTGCCGTGGGAGTTGCGCGACGATCAGAGCCAGATCAAGTCTTTGGCACTTGCCTATGATGCGACACAGCGCGCGCTGAGCCTGCTGGACTCTTGTACCCCGGTAGAGCAGGCGCTGATCCGCGCCCTGCCCGCGCGTTTTCCGCAGCGGGACCCAATCGAGGACATGCATCGCTGGGATTACGATTTTGCAGACGCCATGCGCGCAGCCTTTGCGGATTATCCGGGCGATCTGGACCTGCGCACAATCTACGTGGAATCGCTGCTGAACCTGACCCCCTGGCAAATGTGGAACCTGAAGACCGGGCAACCCGCAGACGGCGCAGCCACGCTCGAGGCGCAAGAGGCGCTGGAAACGGCGATGGCTGAAAACCCACAGGCGCTGTCGCACCCGGGGCTGCTGCACCTGTATGTGCACCTGATGGAAATGTCGCCAACCCCGGAAAAAGCCCTGAAGGCCGGGGATATCCTGCGGATCGTCAGATCATAGGTCTGCTCCAGCGCCACCAGCTGGTGGGTTGCCAAATAGGAATAGGGCG
>JBCCIK010000101.1:0-12387 GCA_039028255.1 Pseudomonadota bacterium
CGGCCCCCGCCGCCCTGCGGGCGTCTCCCCCGGGATATTTTTGGCCAGATGAAGCCGCCCTTTTTAAGGAGGCGTGGTGCGCGCGCGATCCTGTCTGAGATCGCGCGCCGCCAGACCATGTGCGGTTCGAAACGCGCGGGCAAAGCTGGATTGTGACGTAAAGCCGGTGGCAAGTGCAACATCCATCAGCGGCATGTCGGTATCGGTCACGAGGCGGCGTGCTTCGGCCAAACGCAATTGCAGATAGTGATCCTGAGGTGTCGTGTTCAGCCGCAGGCGGAATTGCTGTTGCAGGGTGCGCGGACTGGTGCCAAGTGTTTCGGCAAGCTGGACCAGTGACAGCGGCTCGTCCAGTGAGGTTTCCATCAGCGCGTTGGCTTTGGCCGTCAGCGCGGTATGGCGATGCGGTGCTCCGATGCGGCTTTGTGGCTTTGAGGGTGGTGTTGGCCCGTCATACAGGAACAATCCGGCAACCCGCGCGGCGAAACCGGCACCATGGCGCGCGGCGATGATATGAAGCATCATGTCGACAGCGGGGATTGCGCCCCCGGATGTCAGGCGATGGTCCGAAATTGTGAACCTGTCGGGGCGGACGTCGATGTCGGGGAAGCGGGCGGCGAAATTTTCCAGATCCTCCCAATGTGTGGTCGCGGCGTGGCCGTTCAGCAGGCCGGCCTCGGCCAGCAGCCACGGGCCGCCGTCTATTCCTGCCATGGCCGCGCCGGTGCCGGCGATGCGCCGCAATCCCGCCAGCAGGCCGGGGGTGGCCTGTCTGGCCAGTTGGAACCCCGCCACAACGATCATCAGATCGCAGCCCTGCAACCGGGCCAACGGTATGCCGGGCACATGCAGGGCGCTGGTCAGCAGGGCCGGTTCAGCCGTGGCCGTCACATAATCCCAGTCAAAGGCCGGGCGATCGGCCAGCCGATTGGCCGCCCGCATCGGATCCACGGCAGAGGCAAAACTGAGCGTGTTGCATTCATCCAGCACCAGCACCGCTGTTTTCAGGGCGCGCTGTTCCGGCTGAAGTATGTTTTTTGCGGATTTCATCAAGTTCGATTCGCATTTTGACAAGTGTTCCCGCAAGGCTGCGTCAAAGTCAGGGCGGAACGCAAATCGGAATCGGGGGAGAAGCCTGGGGACAACCTGAGCAGAACCCGGGTATAATCTGAGGAAAACACCATGCCACTGGAAATGAACCAAGAGGTTTTCATCACCTGCGCCGTCACCGGATCCGGCGGTACGCAGGATCGCAGCCCGCATGTTCCGCGCTCGCCGCAGCAGATTGCCGACAGCGCGATTGATGCGGCCAAGGCTGGGGCGGCAGTGGTGCATTGTCACGTGCGCGATCCGGACACCGGTGCGCCCAGCCGCCGGCTGGACCTGTACCGCGAGGTGACCGAACGTATCCGCGAGGCGGATGTTGATGTTGTGCTGAACCTGACCGCAGGTATGGGTGGCGATATGGTGTTTGGTCCAACCGAGGCCCCTCTGCCGCTGCGTGAGGACGCAACCGATATGATCGGCGCGGCCGCGCGGGTCGAACATGTTGCCGAATGCCTGCCCGAGATTTGTACGCTGGACTGCGGCACCATGAACTTTGCCGAGGCAGATTATGTCATGACCAACACGCCGGGCATGTTGCAGGCAATGGGGCGGATGATGACGCATCTGGGCGTCAAGCCCGAGATCGAAGCGTTTGACACCGGCCATCTTTGGTACGCCAAGCAATTGGTCAAGGATGGTGTGCTGGACAGTCCGGCGCTGGTCCAGCTGTGTATGGGCGTGCCCTGGGGGGCGCCGGACGATTTGAACACGTTCATGGCAATGGTGAACAACGTGCCGGATGACTGGACGTTCAGCGCATTCTCGCTGGGGCGCAGTCAGATGGCTTATGTCGCCGCAGCCGTCCTGGCAGGCGGCAATGTGCGCGTGGGCCTTGAGGACAATCTGTGGCTGGGCAAGGGCGTTCTGGCCGAAAACTGGCAGCTGGTCGAACGGGCAGGGACCATCATCGAGAACATGGGGGCACGGGTGATCGGTGCGCAGGCGGTGCGCGAAAAGCTGGGGCTGGTCAAGCGGGCGCCGGTGGCGAAATAAGCGAGACGGTATTGGGGGCCAGCCCCCAAACCCCCGGGATATTTTTGGCCAGATGAAGAGGCGGATCGTGGGCGAAGGACAACAAGTAAAAACAGTGGCAATCATCGGTGGGGGTGTAATCGGGGGCGGTTGGGCCGCTCGGTTTCTACTGAATGGTTGGGACGTACGGGTATTCGACCCTGATCCCGAGGCGACGCGCAAGATTGGTGAGGTTCTGGACAATGCCCGGCGGTCCCTGCCGGGGTTGAACGATGTGCCTCTGCCGCCCGAGGGTGTTTTGACGTTCCATGAGGATATGGCGGAGGCGGTTCAGGGCGCGGCCTGGATTCAGGAAAGTGTGCCGGAACGGCTGGACCTGAAGCTGAAGGTTTACCGGGGAATTCAGAGAGCGTGTGATCCCGATGCGATCATCGGGTCCTCGACCAGCGGGTTCAAGCCGTCGGAATTGCAGGAGGGCGCGCTGCGGGCTGAACAGATTGTGGTGACGCATCCGTTCAACCCGGTCTACTTACTGCCGCTGATCGAATTGGTGCCGACGGACAAGAACCCGCCCGAGATGGTCGAAAGCGCGCAGGAGTTGCTTAAATCAGTTGGCTTCTTCCCGTTGCATATCAAAAAGGAAATCGACGCGCATATCGCCGACCGGTTCCTGGAAGCTGTCTGGCGAGAGGCGCTGTGGCTGGTCAAGGATGGCATCGCAACCACCGAGGAAGTGGACGAGGCAATCCGCATGGGGTTCGGTATCCGCTGGGCGCAGATGGGACTGTTTGAAACGTATCGTGTGGCCGGAGGAGAGGCCGGGATGCGGCATTTCATGGCGCAGTTCGGGCCTGCGTTGAAATGGCCGTGGACCAAGCTGATGGACGTGCCTGAATTCACCGACGCCTTGGTCGACATGATTGCCGATCAATCGGATGCACAATCGGGTATGCATTCGATCCGTGAACTGGAGCGTATCCGAGACAACAATCTGGTTGGGATGATGCGTGCGCTCAAGGCGCAGAATTACGGAGCCGGGGCGGTGCTGAACCAGCATGATGCGCTGTTAAAGCCGGACGCGCTGCCGACATTGGATCAAGCTGATCTGAGCCAACCGATCCTGACTTTGTCGCGCGCGGTGCCTCTGGACTGGACCGATTACAATGGTCACATGAACGAGGCGCGATATTTGGATGCCTTTGCCTCGGCCACGGACCGCTTCATGGAAATCACCGGCTGCGATGCTGACTATATCGCCCAGGGCGGAAGCTATTTCACGGCGGAAAATCACATCCGTTATCTGGATGAGGTGCATGCCGGGGCCAGGATAATAGTTCGCACACAGATGCTGTTGGGGGCTGGCAAAAAGCTGCACCTGTTCCACAGCATGTACGAAGGTGACAGGCTGCTGGCCACTGGCGAGAGCTTTTTGCTGCATGTCAGTCTGAAAACCCGTCGCCCCAGCCCGCCATCGGCGCAGATCGAAGCGGCCCTGGCCCGGGTAAGCGCGGGACAGTCCGGATTGCCCTATCCTGACGGGGCGGGTGCCGCAATCCGCAAACCCGCATGACGCGGCGGGTTCTGATCACAGCGGGTGCTTCGGGTGTCGGACGTGCAATGGCCGAAGCTTTTGATGCGGCCGGTGCGCAGGTCTGGGTAGTGGATGTTGACGAGGATGCGCTGCAAACCACCCCGGCTCACTGGCAAAAATCAAAGGCGGATGTGTCGAATGAGGCTGACGTGGCCGACGTATTCGACAGGGTTTGGCAAACATGGGGTGGTCTGGATGCGCTATGTGCAAACGCAGGTGTTGCAGGGCCGACCGCGCTGGTTGAGGATGTATCCATAACAGATTGGAAAAATTGCCTTTCCGTGAATCTGGAGGGCGCGTTTTTATGCGCAAAATTCACCATACCCATGTTCAAAGACAAGGGATCCGGCGCAATCCTGATCACGTCTTCAACGGCGGGGCAATTCGGGTATCCCAACAGATCCCCCTATGCTGCGGCAAAATGGGGTGTGATCGGGTTGGCCAAAACGCTTGCGATGGAGCTTGGGCCACATGGGGTGCGATGTAATGTGATCTGCCCCGGCGCCGTCGAAGGCCCGCGGATGGAAGGTGTTCTACAGCGCGAGGCCGCGGCCAAGGGTATGACGCGCGATCAGGTCTATGACGGTTACGCGTCCGGCACGTCGATGGGGCGCTTTGTCGAAGCGCGCGATATTGCGGATATGGCTGTTTTTCTGGCGTCGGACGCGGCGCGCATGGTCTCGGGTCAGGTCATCGCGGTGGATGGTCACACGGTCAATCCCGACCCGAAACTGTGATGTGCTGTGTCAGGCTTGATTCGGACCGCGGATCTGGCGGATCGTACTGCGTACGGCCTGCCAGTTCTGTGCTTCCCGAGTGTGCCCGGCGGCCTCGCATTCGCGCATCTTTTGAGCAGCTTCCGCCTCTGCGCGGTCTCCGTGGGCCGTATAAAGCGCACGTGCATATTGAGCGGTCTGAAGAGCATCCATTCCCGTCATCCTCCGTTTTTCGGGCGGCATATCCAATATTCCGGCCTGATCACTATACAGCAATATGACTGACTTGGCATCCGAACGACCGTTCATGGGTTGCACTGTTCAGCACCGGTATTTTGCGCTGCGGCTGAACCCGAGCTTGATTCACCCTGCCGGGATGTTCGCAAAGACCCATTCTGGACATTGATCAGCTGCTATGCGCACTGTGCCTCATGTCGCTGTTGGAAGACCTGACGCAGATTCTGGAAATTGTTCTGCCAACCGATCCCAGTTTTCGCCGGATCGAAAGGGCCGCGATAGACAGCTGCATCCGTGACAGCCGACGATACGCTTTGGACGGCTCAATCGAAGCCTTCCTGCTATCCGCGATGCGCCTGTTGGCACTTCCCGGCAATGGACACACACGGCTGATCCCGAATGATGCGATCTGTGTGCTGCCGCTGAGGTTCGTGAGCGTGGGGCATTCAGTGCACGTCGTTGGGGCGGCACCAGGGATGGGCGTACTGCGAGGAGAATTGATAGCCGTCAACGATACAGCCTTGACCCAAATCCAGGCCAATGCGGCGACGTTTCTGGCGGGAACGTGCCAACGGAAACGGGTCATCGGACCGCTTCTTTTGACTTGGCCATATGCTTTGAAACGGTTGGGTTGTTCGTCAAATGGCGATACGACCGAGTATTGTGTTCAGGACAAAGACGGTCAGATAACAAATCTGAAAATGCCAAATGAAAACACTGTTCCTGCATCGACGCTATACCCCAGAAACGAGCATGGTAAGGCTGATCCCGCCTGGGAACCCGAGAAATTTGCAGAGATAAAGGATTGGCAAAAGCTTGGGCTATCCGTTCTGCTGCCCAGTTTCTTTGATCCCAGCGAAAGTGCCCTGCCTGATGCCATCTCGGACGCAGCGGACCGCGTGAGCGCCTTGTCAAACAACACAATTCTAATTGACGTTCGCGGAAACACAGGCGGAGACTTTCTTCTCACGATGCCCTTGATCGACGCGATCACGCAAAGTGCCAGCAAGCAGGTTGTTGTCCTAGTCGATAAATTCACGTTTTCCGCCGCGATCGTGTTTGTGGCCATTCTTAAACACCGGTTGGGAAACAGGCTTAACCTTATCGGAGAAGAAATGGGCGACGGGTCGATGTTCTTTGCCGAAGGCGGGTTGATCAACTTGCCGTCCAGCGGCGCGGTCGTTCGATACGCATCAGCCTTTCACGACTGGAAGACTGGAACGTCTGATCAAACCACGCCGCCCGAGATCGCGCGGCACATCGTACCCGCAGGAGCGCTGAGTTTGGATCGGGAATGGGTCGAAAACCCGACCGATGAGGATGCAAAGGGCGCGTTCTATCAACGCGTTCTCAAAAGCGTGAGCGATTAGATGAGCGGACGATCAGTCCACCGTGGTTGACCTTACAGCGGTTTTTGGCGGTCTGCATTTCGGACAAAAGCGTCGATCGGCCGCGTCGGGCGCAAAGCGACCAGTTATCTTGTTCACTGCGGCAATCCGTGTCTCAGGTGGTGTCGACAAGGCTGACCAGGTATCCACGTAAGGAATCCTTGGCGTCTTGGCCTATGGCTTCGCCAATTTCGGATTCGATTTGACGTATCTGCTCGGCAGCCAGTGTTCGCCACCGTTGTCCCTTTTTCGTGATTGTTACCACCTTGTCGCGTTTGCTGTTGGGATCATCCGTTACGGAAATCATGTCATGCCTAACCAACCGGTCGACGGCCTGTTGCGCGGCTTGTCGCGAAAATCCCATCTCGCGATGAATTTCCGACAGTTTGATTGTCCGCCCACGCAGTTGCGCAAAGACGCGGATGTCGGCTTGGCGCACTTGCGCAAACTCGGTCTGCGCGCGCGCGTCATCCATCTGCGCGTTCCAACGCGCGATCAGCGTCATCATCAGTCCTTTGATGTTTTGTTCCAGGAAAGCGTCGTCTCTTTTATCAATCACGGTTGACAAACCATCCCCTGTTCGTGATCTATCAACCATAGTTGACAATCTTTGGGTGTTTCAATGGACCGTAGAACTTTCTTGACGTCCACGGGTGCCGGACTGTTCTGGGCTGGTGGTGGTCTGGCGTGGGCACAATCGACAGCGCGACCGCTTTCCTTGATCCCCCTCACAGATCTGACAAGCGGGATCGAAGGTCGAATTTCACTGAATCTCGATCAGGCCACGCATGATTTTGGAACCGGCGCGCCAAGTGAAACGCTTGGGATCAATAGCGACTATCTCGGCCCGGTGATCAGGGTAAAACAAGGTCAAACGCTTCCGTTCGATGTTGCCAACAACATTGGCGACACCACCACGATCCATTGGCACGGCTTGCACATACCCGGAGATGTGGATGGTGGCCCGCATCAAGAGATCGAAAATGGATCGGTTTGGTCGCCGGATGTGCCGATTGTTCAACGTGCGTCGATGAACTGGTTTCATTCACACATGCATGGAAAGACGGCGCAGCAGACCTACAAAGGCCTGGCTGGCGTGCTGCTTGTCGAAGATGATGCGAGCCTGTCGGCGGATTTACCCAAGACCTACGGCGTCGACGACTTCACTTTGATCCTTCAGGACAAGATGTTCGATGCAAGCGGGAAGATGGCCTATGAATTGTCCGCTGCTGTCTTTGAGGACGGGTTTGAAGGCAACACGCTGGTGGTGAATGGCACAATTGCGCCGGTTGTTCAGCCGGTCCCCAACGGCCTTGTCCGACTGCGCATTCTGAACGCGTGTAATGCGCGCTTTCTGGAGCTTTCGATGGAAATCGGGCCGATCACCGTCATTGCATCAGACGGTGGATTTCTGTCGGCACCAGTTGAGGCCGAGCGTGTGTTGATGTCACCGGGTGAACGCTACGAAATACTCGTCAACATGGCAGGTTTCGAAACCAATGCGCTGAATGTGAGCCTGGGTGAAGGCGCAGGCGGTTTCTTTGCAAACCTGTTCGGTGGTGCTGAACCTACGACGGTTCTTGCTCTTATACGATCTGCGGACACGGGCTTTGATGGCTCAATGCCAACGCAACTGGCAAATCTTGAGCCGTCAAGGTCTGCGGATGCGACGGTGACGCGCGCGTTCCAGTTGGAAATGAATGTCGGCGCTGATTTGGCGGCGCTTGCTTTGGCCTGGGACAATTTTTGCGGTGACGCAGGAGCGATGGCCATCAATGGCCAACCGATGAAGATGGACCGGATCGACGAAGAGGTGCGCAAGGGCGACACCGAGATCTGGCGTATCTCGGTCGATGACCAATTGCATCCTTTTCATATCCACGGATGCTCGTTCCGTATCCTGAGCCAGAATGGCGGCCCGCCTCCTGCCTATGCGGCCGGCTGGAAAGATATGGTACATGTTGAGGAAGGATGGTCCGAAGTTCTGGTTCAGTTTGACTATGAGGCGACAAAAGACGCCCCGTATATGTACCATTGCCATATCCTTGAACATGAAGACTGCGGCATGATGGGTCAGTTCACTGTCAGTTAAGACGAGATTTTCTTTTGGTGACGATAGTTCGTTGTCTGCCCTTTCTGTCAGCAGAAACGGTCTTTGGTCATGAGAACGCAACCGGCTGCTCTGCGGACAAGCCGGGGTCAAGTCACCTTTGGCCCGCGCGGTGTTGCCGAGTGTCTGCAACACAGCCGCATTCAAGGATGGAATATCGCGCGACGGTGCACGGGTTTGATTTGCAAGGGATTTGCCGGTTGCGCGGCCTGTCGATCTGGTATGTTGGCTTTGTCCGGCCAGCCGTGCGGTCCCCACGGGATACAGAAAATCTGGGGCCTTGCCGGACTGTGGACAGGACGTGGGGTGTTCAGAATAGAACTGCCTAAAATAATCTCAGTGCGGGCTTCGCGAGCGCGTGTGACCGGTATGGGATCATGTAATCTCGGATCGCAGGTGTAAAAGATGCTCTGGCACCGCGCGTGCGGTCAGGTCGGCTTCACGCACCAGCGTATCGAAATGGCGCGTGAACACTTCGATCCGGTCACGATCGCGGAATGCCATGTAGTGACTGCCAGCATAAAACACACAAAGCAGCGGTCCGAAAATTGTCACCGGAGCCGAATACAGACGTTTTGCATCAAACAGGTAAATGCGCAGGCGGGGATACAGCTGTTCGCAGATGCTGACCAGATGATCGATCTGTTCCAGTCGGATATCCAGCGGCAGGCCGTCATAATACCCGACCGCGTGGGCAAAACTGCGGATTTCATAAAGCGGCATCGCAATTTCATAATCCGATTGCGCGCCCCGCATCCAGGCCAGCCGGTCCGCAGACGCCCCAATTGCCTGATCCGCCGTACGTCCCAGATGTGGGGCATATTCCCATTCCAGCACCGCCCGGGTTTTCAGCATGTCGGGCAGCGTGGCCGGGACATAGCGGATTTTGTAACCTGCCGCCTGCTGATGCCATTCGAAAATACGTTCATCCACCAGAGCCCGTGGTGCTTCGGTCATGGTCAGCGAGCCGGCCAGCAGCTCGGCGGCACTTTCGGGACGGTTGGACAGGCTCAACAGCCAATCAGCCGACACCCCAAGGGCCGAGGCGCAACTGCCCACCACATGTGCGTTTGGCAGGCGGGCCCCTGCATCCGTCAAAAGCTGGGATACGGTGGAACGATCCACCCCGATCTTGCGCGCAAGCCCGCTTTGGCTGACATGCCGATCTTCCATGGCGCGGGCCAGACGCACCCGGAACTGCGCCGCGCGGTCGCGTTTGTCGATATTATCACTCATGTGGTGATTTTTATCATGTTTGCTGAATATTGTTAATCATATTCGGAATATCCGACGGTCGCGATCCCATGTAACGCTTTTGTGAAGCAAACAATAATGGGGTCGGACATGGAAACGCGGCGAAGATCAGTCGTGAAAGCAGTTGTGTGGAACGCGATGGGTCTGGCAGTCATGACGCTGGTTGGTCTGATCGCCACGGGATCTGCTGCGGTCGGCGGTGCACTTGCCATGATCAATACCGCCATCGGTTTGACGCTGTACGTGATTTACGAACGGATATGGGCCGGTATCTCCTGGGGTCGGCATGGCTGAACAGACATCAGCCGATGGCCCTGAATGGGGCACATTTGCGCTTATTTGCGGCTGTTACGCGACCTGGCTGGTGGTGATTTTCTGGCTGGCGGAGCTGTCGCTGGGTGCGGCCGTTGCCGCGATGGCAATTGTGGCGGCCATGCATTCTTCGCTGACGCACGAAGCATTGCATGGCCATCCGTTTCGGACCGCCTGGTTAAACGAGGCATTGATGGCGCTGCCGTTGACAGTGTTCATCCCGTTCAATCGGTTTCGTGATCTGCATTTGGCCCATCATTTGGATTCCAACCTGACCGATCCGTACGACGATCCCGAATCCAATTATCTGGATCCCAAGGTCTGGGCCGACCTCACTGGATGGCAGCGTCGGCTGTACACCGCCAACAACACGCTGCTGGGACGGATGGTTCTGGGTCCGGCGATCGGGCAGGTGGCCTTTGTTCGGGACGAATGGCGCGGTGCCATGCGCGGGGATCCCGCGATCTGGCTGGCCTGGGGCATACATCTGCCTGGCGTCGCGGTGGTGCTTTGGATAGTGTCGCTGTCCGCCATGCCTGTATGGTGCTTTGTGCTGGCGGCTTATGCCGGTTTGGGCCTGGTCAAAATCCGCACTTTTCTTGAACACCGCGCGCACGAAAAAACCCGGGCTCGCACGGTCATTGTCGAAGACCGCGGCCCGTTGGCTTTTCTGTTTTTAAACAACAATCTGCACGTCGTTCATCACGTGAACCCAAAGGCGCCATGGTATCGGCTGCCGGGGCTGTATCGCACCGGCAGGGAACGGTACCTGACCAGCAACGAAGCCTATGTCTATAAATCCTATGCCGAGGTCTTTCGCCAGTATTTCTGGCGTTCGAAGGATTCGGTTGTGCATCCGCTCTGGCCAAAGCCGTGATTTAACGACAGAACGGGGTCATGAGCCTTTGGATTCCCGTCACCATCGCTGCCGCGTCGATTCAAACCGTACGTTTTATGCTTCAAAAATCGCTGAGCAGCGTAAAGTTGTCGGCGGCGGGCGCAACCTTTGCCCGTTTTGCTTTTTCCGCGCCTTTGGCCGTTGTGGGACTGTGGCTGACGTTACACCTCACAGATGCTGTGTTGCCGCCCTTGTCCGCACGGTTCTGGATGTTTGTCGCGATTGGCGGCACGGCGCAGATCCTGGCGACCGTCTGTGTTGTTGCACTGTTCAAGCAGCGTAATTTTGCGGTCGGCATCACGTTCAAGAAAACCGAAGTGATTCAAACGGCTATTGTCGGGTTTCTCATCCTTGGCGACACAGTTTCGGTCGGGGCGCTTGGCGCGATCCTGTTGGGGCTTTTGGCGGTGCTCGTGCTGTCCAAAACACCGGGCGGAGACGGGGCATGGTGGCACCATTTGACCAATCGGGCCTCGCAGCTGGGTCTGGGATCGGGTGTGCTGTTTGCGTTCTCGGCGGTCAGCTATCGCGGCGCGTCGCTGCAACTGGATACTCTTGAGGCCTGGTTTCGGGCCTTGGTGACGTTGGCGGCGGTGGTGTCGTTTCAGTTCCTCAGCATGGGATTGTGGCTGCTGTGGCGCGACCGGGCCGAGCTGCGCGCCGTATGGGACACACGGGCAACCGGCGTATTTGTAGGATTGACCAGCCTGTGCGGATCATTTTGCTGGTTTTTGGCGTTCACCTTGCAAAATGCTGCCTATGTTAAAGCCTTGGGCCAGGTCGAATTGATCCTGAGCCTGCTGGCGTCGACCCTGTTTTTCCGCGAAACAGTCACCCGGCGCGAGATCGCCGGGATGTCGCTGCTTGGTATCTCGATACTGGTTCTGGTGCTTGCGATCTAGGACGCACGCCGTTCATCAAAGCTCAGCGCTATGAAGCTGGGCAGGTGATCGCCCATACCCACAACCGCAGGTCCGTGATCCTCTCTGCGTCCGCGCGTCCTGGGGGGTCTGTCCTGCTTGCGCTCGTCTTTCTTGCGGTCACGTTTTTTGTCGTCTGTGGGCCTGGATTTTTTCTCGGCCTTGGGCGCGTCCGGTTTTGGTTCGTCCTTGACCGGATTGTCGACACGCGGAATTTCCTTCTGGATCAGCTTTTCGATGGCATCCAGAGCCTTTTCGTCACGACCGGAACAGATTGTAAACGCTTTGCCTTCACGCCCGGCGCGACCGGTGCGGCCGATGCGGTGAACGTAGTCTTCGGCGTGGCCCGGCACGTCAAAGTTGAACACGTGGCTGACCGAAGGAATATCGAGACCCCGCGCGGCGACATCTGACGCAACCAGCAGGCGCAGAGACCCGTCGCGGAACCCGTCCAGGGTTTTCATCCGCTGGGACTGGTCCAGATCACCGTGAATCGCAGCGGCGTTGTATCCGTGTTTCTTCAGTGATTTCGCGCAGATATCCACATCCGTCTTGCGATTGCAAAAGATGATCGCGTTGGTGCATTTTTCACCCTCGGAGTCGATCAGCGCGCGCAGAACTTTACGTTTGCTGCTGGCTTCGCGATCACGGCGCCCACCCCTGAACATCACCACACCTTGTTCAATTGTTTCCGATGCGGTGGCCTGTCTGGCAACTTCGACACGGGCCGGCGCAGACAAGAACGTGTCTGTGATGCGCTCGATCTCGGATGCCATGGTGGCCGAGAAGAACAGGGTTTGACGCGTGAAAGGCGTCAGTGAAAAAATGCGTTCGATATCGGGGATGAACCCCATATCCAGCATCCGGTCGGCTTCGTCCACC
>JBCCIK010000102.1:0-12327 GCA_039028255.1 Pseudomonadota bacterium
GTGGCAAATTCCAGCGTCTCGGGCGTGTCTATTGCCGGGCTGGTATCCGGACGTGTGACAATTGTCGTCACCCCACCCGCCGCGGCGGCCAAGCCCGCGGACTTATAGCTTTCCTTGTGGCGTTCGCCCGGCTCGCAGACCTTGACGCCGATATCCACGATACCGGGGGCCAGGCAGTGCCCGGCACAGTCGATCACCCGCCCGTCAGAGGCAGGGGCGTCACCCTGACCCATGGCAGCGATCCGGCCTTCTGAGACTTGCAGCCAGCCCTTGGCTTCAGCCCCACTCTCAGGGTCGATCAGCCGCGCGTTGGTAAAGATCACGTTGCTCATGCCATGGCCTCTTCGATTGCGGCTTTGGTGGCGGCAGGGTTTGCCTGATACTTGATTAAATGCTTGTCGCCGCTTTTGGTGACAACCTGAACAAAGCTGCCAAGTATGTTCAACGATGCGATTTGTTCCAGCGCGACCTTGCGCGGTTCAGGGCCGATCAGAATGCCATCGGTTATCTGCCATCTGGCGCTCAGCTCTTCAGAGGCGAGGTACCAGCCGCGGATGCCAATAGCGGCCAGACCGGCAGGCGCGCCGGTCCAGACATAAGGATTGCCGATCAGCCAAAGCACACCCATCGCGGCAGCCATCGCACCGGCCGCAAGCCAGGTATTGGTTCGCACATAGGTGGACCTGTCTGGCACGAAGGTTACAGAACCAGCCACAAGACACCCCCGAGAACCAAAAGACCAATCACCGCCACAAGGGCCGAACCGGCGCGGCGCGGGTGACGATCAGATGCCGGCGTGCGCGGCGCCGAGAACGGTTTTGCGCTTTCGGTTGCAATCGTGCCGCCTGTCCAGTTGGTGGCCTCTTCGGTATAAAGCCCGATCAGATGCAGCCGGGGGTCCGGTGTCAGTGTTGCAGCACGTCCGCCAAATGCAGCGCTGCGC
Source organism: Pseudomonadota bacterium (assembly GCA_039028255.1). Taxonomy (GTDB): domain Bacteria; phylum Pseudomonadota; class Alphaproteobacteria; order Rhodobacterales; family Rhodobacteraceae; genus Ruegeria. Next base: position 944 of record JBCCIK010000102.1, read on the forward strand.
AGGATCAGCACCCATCCTTCGACGGCGTCCAGCGCATCGTGGTCAAGTTGACCTTCCGAAATGCCGCATCCGTCGGTCAGGTATCCCCAAAGACCCAGATCTTGCAGGTCCGAGACAGGAAAGATGTCAATATGGTCAGCGTCCAGCCCCTGAACGCCCAGAACCTGATCGGCGGCACCGGGTTCGCGCAGAAATCTGGCTTCCTCCGGTCGCATGCTGAGCTTAAACAGCCGGATCACACCGCGTTCATTGGGGGCAACAATCAGATCATTCATGCCGCATCACGCTGGTTTTTGGCCAGCAGCTCCATTGCGGCCATGCGGACGGCAACGCCCATTTCAACCTGTTCCTGAATGACCGAACGATTGATGTCGTCAGCCAGGGTGCCATCTATTTCCACCCCCCGGTTCATTGGTCCGGGATGCATGACGATGGCGTCCGGTTTGGCCTGTGACAACTTTTCCGCGTCCAGACCGTACCGGTGATAGTATTCGCGCTCGGACGGAATGAAGCCGCCATCCATACGCTCTTTTTGAAGGCGCAGCATCATGACCACATCGACATCCCGAAGACCTTCGGCCATGTCGTCATAAATCTCGGCTCCGAAATCGGCAAATTGCGCCGGTACCAGAGTCGGCGGGCCGATCAGGCGGATGCGGTTTTCCATCTTGCCCAGCAGGATCAGGTTCGAACGCGCAACGCGGGAATGTGCCACATCGCCACAAATCGCAATGTTCAGACGGTGCAGGCGATCTTTGGCCCGGCGGATTGTCAGCGCATCCAGCAACGCCTGTGTCGGGTGTTCATGGCGTCCGTCGCCTGCGTTCAGGACAGCGCAGTTCACTTTCTGAGCCAGCAAATCCACTGCGCCCGAATGCGGATGCCGGACCACCAGCAGATCGGGATGCATCGCGTTCAGCGTCATCGCCGTATCTATTAGCGTTTCACCTTTTTTGATTGAACTTGCCTGCATGGCCATGTTCATCACGTCCGCGCCCAGACGTTTGCCTGCAAGCTCGAAACTCGCCTGTGTCCGGGTCGAGTTTTCAAAGAACATATTGATCTGGGTCAGCCCCGCCAGAACATCCGATTTCTTTGACGACTGGCGGTTCAGATCGACATAAGTCTCTGCCAGATCGAGAATGGCGGTGATATCGGATTGCGACAGATGCTCGATGCCAAGAAGGTGACGATGGGCGAAACTCATGGACGGGCTCCGATCAGACAATCGGGCTGCTTATAGAAAGACCCGCTGCGCAAGGCAACCTAAGGTTCGGTTTCGGTGGGCAGTTTCTCGCATCCGCCCGCTGGCAGGCATTGCTCGCCCGGTTTGCACCACTTTCCGTATCCGCAATCAATCGCCTTGACAGGCACGCATCCCTGATTTCGAGAGCATTTGAATCCGGGGCGGCATTGCGACCCGGTTTTTTCGCATAAAAACCAGCCGGGGCGCGAACATCCTCCGCCGGGCAGGCAGGATGATCCGCGTTCACAGGTCAGGCCGTCCGGGCATTGTGTCGGCGGGCTTGGATCAAAGTCCGGTGTCACTCGCTCACACTCGCCGCGCCCGTTGCAGAAACTGCCGCCCGGACAATCCAGCCGCGACGTACATTTGTTTGCCCCGATCGGAGCGCAGCGGGTACCGCCCGCCACGCAGCGCTCGAACGGTCCGCAGGATCGGCCGCCACCGCAATAGGTGCCACCGGCGCGAATGCAGTGACCGTCGAAACTGCATCTTTGGCCGCCCGAACAGCATCGGCTTCCGCATTGGAACTGGCCGGCTCTGCATTGGGTGTTGTTGTCGTGAAAATGCGCAGACCCCGAACTGCTGAACGAGATCAGCAATACAAACAATGGCAGGAATCGCAGAACTGACAGCATGACAGGGCCAATCGTCGGTGCGTGGCGGCGGGCAATCAAGACCTATTCGCTTTCCCTTGGTCAAAAGCCGGTTAGATTGAAGGTCATGGAATCGGCACTGGACTATCACACCGCACGCGCGCTGCTGGAATGGCAGACGGAACTGGGTGCAACCGACGCAATCGGCGACACTCCGGTTGATCGCTATGCGCTGCCCGACACGGTGCCAAAAGCGAAAAAGCTCAATGGGCCTGAAACAACTCCGGAAAGATCACAGCACTCTGATCCGGCAGCAGTGGCGCGGGCGGCGGCGCAGGCGGCGACCTCGCTGGAACAATTATTTGCGGCGATGGACAGTTTCGATCTGTGCGACCTGAAGCGGGGTGCAAAACAGTTGGTGTTTGCTGACGGCACGCCGGGTGCGCGGGTCATGATCATTGGCGAGGCTCCGGGGCGGGACGAAGACCGCGCCGGCAAACCCTTTATGGGTCGGGCCGGGCAATTGCTGGACCGGATGCTGGCGGCCATCGATCTTGATCGCGCCACAGATGTCTATATCACCAATGTCTTGCCGTGGCGGCCACCGCAGAACCGCGATCCCAAACCGGAAGAGATCGCGATGATGAAACCGTTTCTTGAGCGGCATGTCGCCTTGGCCAAGCCCGAAATACTTGTGGTGATGGGCAACATCAGTTGCCAGGCGGTTCTTGGCAAGCGCGGGATCACAAGGTTGCGCGGGAACTGGGATCAGGCGTTGGATCTGCCTGTGATCCCGATGTTCCATCCTGCATATCTGCTGCGCCAACCGCAAATGAAACGTCAGGCCTGGGCCGATCTGCTTGAGCTGAATGCGCGACTGGCAGGTGGATAATGCGCATTCTGGCGTTCTCGGACCTGCATATGGCCCGCAACCGGGCACAGGCTATCGTCCAAGCCAGCCAAGGGGCGGATCTGGTGATCGGCGCCGGCGATTACTGCAATATGCGCCAGGGGTTGGATCAGGCGATGGACATGCTGGCCGGTATCGGCGCGCCGCTGACGCTGGTGCCCGGAAATGCCGAAAGCGCCGCCGAGCTGCAGGACGCCGTGCCCGAGGGCGTGCATATCCTGCATGGCGCAGGCATGACCGTTGATGGATTGCGCCTGTTCGGGTTGGGCTACGGGGTTCCGCCAACCCCGTTCGGCGACTGGTCCTGCGACCTGTCCGAGGCGGACGCCACCGAAATGCTGGATCGGTGCGAGGCGGCGGATGTGATGATTGTTCATTCCCCTCCGAAGGGTCACGGGGATATGACGTCGCAGGATGTCTCGGTTGGCTCAGTGGCGGTGAGGGATGCGATTGAACGCGTGCAGCCGCTTCTGGTCGTCTGTGGGCACATCCATGACAGCTGGGGGTATCGTGGTCGCATCGGGCGCACGCAGATTGCCAATCTGGGTCCCACGGTAAACTGGTTCGAGGTACATGTATGATCGAAATCACCCCGGCTGACGGAAACGTTGCAGATCGGAGCCGCCATGTCGCGCATTGACGAAAACCTTCAGTTCATTCCGGTCCGAATTGCGGTTTTGACCGTCTCTGATACGCGATCTCTGGATGATGACCGGTCTGGTCAGACGCTGGTTGACCGCATCGAACATGCGGGTCATCAGGTGGCGGATCGCAGGATCATCCGCGATGAACGGACCGAAATTGCCGCCCAGCTGCGCCTTTGGGTGGGCGATCCTGACATTGATGTGGTGATCTCGACCGGCGGGACAGGTCTGACCGGTCGCGACGTGACGGTTGAAGCGCATCGCGACGTTTACGAAAAGGAGATTGAGGCGTTCGCAACCGTATTCACCATCGTTTCGATGGACAAGATCGGAACATCGGCGGTGCAATCGCGCGCAACCGGTGGGGTTGCCGGCGGAACTTATCTTTTTGCCTTGCCTGGCAGCCCCGGCGCCTGCAAGGACGCCTGGGACGGGATATTGGAAAAACAGTTCGACTATCGCCATCGACCCTGCAATTTCGTGGAAATTATGCCCAGATTGGACGAACACCTGCGACGGAAGTAGACTGAGGGTACGTTCAATACCTTGTAACCGTCTTGTGGCTTGGCATAATTTCCGACCCGGCTACATAGTCTTGGAAGGCAGCCCATAGCAACCGGGGTAACTGGAACATGCGATTTCTAAGGCAAAGTCTTGTTGGTGTCTTTCTGGCGTTCCTGACGCTGGCTTTGCTTTTTGTTGCGGCGCAGATCATCACGAGCGCAGTGCAGGATGTCCTGAACCGCAATGACGAAAAGCCCCAATCGCGCGAAAGGGTTTTTGCCGTTTCGGTGCGTCTGGCCGAACCTGAGACTGTGACCCCCTATCTGGAGGCTTTTGGTGAAGTCCAAAGCCGCCGGCGCCTGGAACTGCGGGCCGCATTGGGCGGGCGCGTTCTGAGCCTGGCGGATGATTTCGAGGACGGCGGCACGGTTGTCGCCGGCGAAGTGCTGGTCGAACTGGACCCGGCCGATGCGCAATCTGCTCTGGATCGGGTCAAGTCCGATCTGCTGGATGCCCAATTCGAAGAGCGGGATGCCGAACGGTCTCTGCTGCTGGCGCAGGATGAACTGAGATCCGCACAGGCGCAGTCGGACCTGCGCGAACGCGCGTTGCAACGGCAGCGTGATCTGCAGTCGCGCGGGGTTGGTGCCACGGCCAGCGTGGAAGAAGCAGAGCTGAGCGCGGCCGCGGCGCAGCAATCCGTGCTGGCGCGCCGGATCTCTCTGGCGCAGGCCGAGTCGCGTGTCGATCAGGCCACTACGCTTTTGGCCCGCGCGCGCATCGCGCTGGAGGCTGCCGAACGCGATCTGGACGATATGACCATCCACGCCGGCTTTGGCGGAACTCTGACGGATGTCACACTGGTCGAAGGTCGTCTGGTCTCAGCAAACGAAAAACTGGCCGAACTGGTCGATCCCAGAGCGCTCGAAGTGGCGTTTCGCGTATCGACGGCGCAATTTGTTCGTCTGCTGGATGCCGAAGGCGATCTGATTGATGCCCCGGTTACCGTCTCTCTGGAAGTCACTGGCGCTGATCTGACAGCACAGGGCCGCATCAGTCGGGACAGTGGATCGGCGGGCGAGGGGCAGACCGGGCGGCTGATTTATGCCCGTCTTGATGATGCTTCGGGCTTTAAGCCGGGCGATTTTGTCACCGTGACGGTGCAGGAACAACCACTGGCCGATGTTGTTCGCCTGCCGTCCTCGGCGCTGGACGCAACCGGGACGGTTCTGGTTCTGGGCCCGGATGACCGACTTGAAGCGCTGCCTGTGCAACTGATCCGTCGTCAGGGCGATGACGTATTGCTGCGTGCCGACGGGCTGGACGGGCGAGAGGTTGTTGTCGGGCGGACGCCGCTGCTGGGCGCGGGTGTCCGTGTCCGGCCCCTGCGACTGGAGGCCAGCGCCGAGCCGGACATGGTGGAACTAACGGATGCCAAACGCGCTCAGCTTGTGGCCCAGGTTCAGGCAAGCGATGCCATGGCGCAGAACGTCAAGGCAAAACTGCTGGGCCAGCTGGAAGGCGCACAGGTGCCCGCGTCGCTGGTGCGCCGGATTGAAACCCGGGCAGGGGGTTAGGCGCGATGATGCGGGAAATTCCCGGAGCAGCTGGCGGCATACTCAGCTATTTCACCCGTCACAGGACGGTGGCAAACCTCTTGCTTCTGGTCATGCTGGTTCTAGGCGCGGCGGCTGTGCCCAGCATGCGTGCACAATTTTTCCCGGACGTGATTCTGGAACGCGTCAATGTGAACGTCGCGTGGGACGGCGCCGGCCCGCAGGACGTCGACAGCGGTATTGTTCAGGTGCTCGAACCCGCCTTGCTGGCGGTGGAGGGCGTGGCCAGCACCGAGGCGACCTCACGCGAGGGCTACGCCTATATCCAGCTGGAATTCGAGCCCAACTGGGACATGTCCCGCGCGGTGGAAGAAGTCAGGACTGCGGTGGATGGCGTGACCGATCTGCCCGTAGACGCGGACGAGCCGACGATCCGTCGTGGGGCCTGGCGCGACAGGGTTACCGATGTGGTTCTGACGGGTCCGGTGGCGCCGGACCAATTGGCCAAATTTACGGATGAGCTGATCACGCGCCTGTTCGCGGTTGGTGTTACGCGCACCACGATCCGGGGTCTGGCCGCACCACGCGTGGTGGTCGAGGTGCCAACAGCGCAGCTGATCGCCAATGACATCAGTATGGAAGAGATCGCAACAGCCGTCGCGGCCGAGGTCAACGCCAACCCCGCCGGTGACGTCACAGGTGCAAATGCCCGCATTCGAACCGGCACCGAGAAACGTTCCCCGGATGAAATCCGGGGGATCGCGCTGCGCAATTTCGAAGATGGCTCGAAGCTGTTCATCGGCGATGTCGCAACGATCCGTGTTGAAGGTGTCGACCGCAACCGGAGCTATTTTGTCCAGGATGATCCGGCCATGTCGATCCGGGTTGATCGCTCGAACCAGGGCGATGCAATTGAAATCCAAAGTCAGGTCGAAGAGGTGGTTGCCCAGATGCACGCCAGCCTGCCCGAGGGAATCACGATAGAACTGATCCGCACACGCGCGCAGGCCATATCAGACCGGCTGGACATCCTGATCGACAATGGTCTGGTCGGGCTGGGCCTTGTCGTTTGTCTGCTGTTTCTGTTTCTGAATGCACGCATTGCATTCTGGGTCGCGGCGGGCATCCCGGTGGCAATGTCCGCCGCGATTGCGCTGATGTATCTGGGTGGATTGTCCATCAACATGGTATCGTTGTTTGGTCTGATCATAACCTTGGGCATTGTTGTCGATGATGCCATCGTTGTTGGCGAACACGCCGATTTTCGTGCCCGCCGACTAGGCGAAGCCCCAATGGTCGCAGCCGAGCGCGCAGCGCGGCGCATGGCCATGCCTGTGTTTGCGGCGACCATCACCACGGTCATTGCGTTTTTTGGCCTGACGCTGGTGGGTGGCCGGTTTGGCGAATTGATCCGTGATATCCCCTTTACCGTGATCGCGGTACTGACCGCCTCCTTGATTGAATGCTTTTTGATACTGCCCAATCACATGGCACATGCCATTGCGCATTCGGCAAAGGAACATTGGTATGACTGGCCCAACCGGGTGGTCAATCGCGGGTTTCGCTGGATGCGCGACCGTCTGTTTCGCCCCTTGGTCGCATGGGTGATCTGGGCCCGCTACGTCGTTGTGGCGCTGATGGTTGTCATCTTGGCCAGCCAGATCGCGTTGTTCATTCGCGGCGACGTGAACTGGCGGTTCTTCAATGCACCTGAGCGAGGCTCGGTCACCGGGAACTTCATCATGGTAGAAGGCGCAACACGCGCCGAAACGCTGCAAATGATGCGCCAATTGCAGGAGGCCGCCGAAGAGCTGGGGCAAGTCTATGAGGAACGTCACGGTCGCAATCCGATCGAATATGTTCTGGCCGAGATCGGAGGCAGCGCAGGTCGGGGCCTTTCGGCAGCACAGGGTAAGGATACCGATCTGCTGGGCGGTATTTCCATCGAACTGATCGACGCCGATCTGCGCCCGTATTCCAGCTTTGAATTTGTGGGTGAATTGCAGGATTTCGTACCGCGCCATCCCAAGGTTGAACTTATCAGTTTCCGGGGCTGGCGGTCCGGTCCGGGCGGGGATGCCATAGAAGTTCAGCTTTTCGGGTCTGACACCGCCACACTGAAAGCCGCGTCCGAAGACTTGCAGGCTGCGCTGTCCAGATTTCCCGAGGTGTCGGCACTGGAAGACAATCTGGCCTACGGCAAGGAAGAGTTCATTTTGGATCTTACGGCTCAGGGTCAGGCGCTGGGCTTTCGGATCGAAACGCTGGGTCGCGTATTGCGGGACCGCCTGAACGGTATCGAGGCTGCGACATTCCCCGATGGTCCGCGCAGTGCCGAGATCAGGGTTGAACTGCCCAAGGGTGAACTGAGCGCCGACTTTATGGAGCGCACCCTGATGCGGACGTCTGATGGCGTCTACGTGCCACTGGCCGATATTGTCTCGGTCGAGCGAAAGGCCGGCTTTTCCAGCGTAAGGCGCGAAAACGGTCTGCGGGTGATCAAGGTCAACGGTGATATTTCAGAAGATGATTCCGCCCGCGCGGCTGAAATCGAGCGCAGTTTGAATCAGGAGATATTGCCTCGTATCGCATCAGAATATCAGGTGGAATGGCGCCTTTCCGGTCTGAGCGAACAAGAGGACGAATTCCTGTCCGAGGCCGCAACAGGTCTGATCCTGTGTCTGACCGGAATATATCTGGTACTGGCCTGGGTTTTTGCCAGCTGGGGCAGGCCGCTGGTGGTGATGGCAATCATTCCCTTCGGTCTCGTAGGTGCGATCTGGGGGCATTATGTCTGGGACGTTCCGCTGAGCATGTTTACCGTGGTCGGATTGCTGGGCATGACCGGCATTATTATCAATGACTCGATTGTTCTGGTGACCACGATCGATGCATATCAGCAAGAACGGGGGCTGGTACCCTCGATTGTCGAAGGTACGGCCGACAGGCTGCGTCCTGTGATGCTGACAACCCTGACGACGGTTTTGGGTCTGACACCTTTGCTGTACGAAGGTTCGCAGCAGGCGCAGTTTCTCAAACCGACCGTAATAACGCTGGTTTACGGATTGGGTTTTGGCATGTTGCTTGTCCTGATTCTGGTGCCCGCTTTGCTGGCGATCCTGAACGATCTGTCGCGCCCGATCACCGCTATGCGCCGCGCCCTGCGCGTGCAGGAGCGTCTGGTGCAAGGGGCCATCGCGACGATGGCTCTGGCGCTGATGATCTGGTTCGGGCTGACAATGGTCTGGCCGTTGCTTACCGGCGCGCCAATTGGACTGCTTTCCGGCTTTTACGCGACCCATTCAGATCTTGTTGACATACGACCATATGCCGAAGCGCAGCAATCTCCTGTGTTGCGGACAGGGCTGGGGGCGTTTCTGACCGGTGCTATCGCGATCCTGATCCTGAGCGTTGTTGCTTTCAGCCTGCTGTATGAGCGTCTTCGCGGACGGCTCAGCGTTTAGGATGCGCGCAAGGCCCGCTCCAGCAGATAGGTGACGCGCGCGCTCATCGGTAAATCGCCGCGCTGTATCTGGTCTATGGGAAACCAGCGCGCGTCCAGCGCGTCATCACCAGCCTTGGGATGACCGGACAGGTAATGGCACGCGACCCCGACCAGTAGATAATGGGACACTACTTGTCCTTTTGCGTTCCTAAGCAGCAGGTCAAGATTTTCGAGATAGCGCAGCGGGTCCGCCTGAACGCCGGTTTCCTCAAGCAGTTCGCGCTGTGCGGCCTGCATGACCGTTTCGCCCCATTCCACATGTCCGCCGGGAAATCCCCATAATCCTTTGTCGGGCTGTTTGCTGCGCTGCACCAGCAGGACCTGCTGTTGATGCAGGACCACGGCAAGCGCACCTATCCTGGGGGATTGCTGCTGTTGCTCAGCCAGCGGTGCACCCTTGGATGTCTACAGCGTGGTTAGAGCCCAGAACCGTGATCCGAATCTCGGACCGGTCCAACGCAAAAGGCGTGCCGGCGGCATTTATAACCTCGGACCGTGCGATCAGAGTGTCGCCCTGCCGCTCGGTATCGGGCTGGGACGCCCATAGTGTTGGATTACCCGGCTCTATTATGGCGATTTCACGCCCACCTGCCGACGGCATCCTGACGCGGGCTTCGATCTGCAACCCATCAGCGGTCGGGGTCAGGCGGCAGCTGGCTTGCGTTACGCTGGCCTCACCGGCCGAGTACGGGCGCTGGGCCAGCGCTGCCGCAATTGTTGGGTTGCGCCCGGCATCACCATCCAGCGTGTGATCGAAATTAAGCCGCTCGGGGATACAGACGTCTTTGCACACACCTAAATCCATCTCACCGCGCAGGCGCACCGGTTCATCGGGTTTGGCAGGCGTGATCTCGACGGGCAGAACCAGTTGATCCTCGTAACCGATCGATTGCAGACCATTCTGGTCGAACACATCGGGCGCCGGCCAGGTGATCGCGATGTCGTCGACATTGGCCGAACTGCTCCAGTCGAATTGCGGCGGAATGCCTGCATCACCGGGTGCACGCCAATATGTCTTCCACCCGTCCTTCAATGTCAGGCGCAGCGCACCAAGATAGGTACCATCGGCGGTGCGCCCGCCATCCAGAACATCCAGCCGCACGATTCCGTCCAGACCCTGCGCAGAGGCGGGCGCTGCAAGACCAAGACTGGTGGCCACGATTATGGCGACGGGTTTCATAGGCTCCATCATACCCCATACATGCGCGGTCGCGACCCTGAATCCAAGTCACGTTCCGGTCACCGCAATGAAATCTGTCAAAATTGCCGTTGTTCCCTTGCCAATGCCGGTGGTGCGGGGTCATTGTTGCACGGACCACAGTACGAGAAATTCACCGATGAACCTGACCGGAAAACTGTTGATTGCGATGCCCGGCATGGGTGATCCGCGATTTGATCACTCGGTCGTGTACGTGTGCAGTCACAGTGACGATGGAGCCATGGGGCTGATCGTGAACAAACCGTCCGATCTGAGGGTCAAAACCCTGCTTGGCCAGCTGAATATCGCGTGCCGCATACCGGTTGTCGGGGAACGTCTGGTCAATTTTGGCGGTCCGGTCGAAATGTCGCGCGGATTTGTCCTGCACAGCGCGGATTACGAAGCCAATTTGCATTCCATGCAAATATCGGACGACTTCAGCATGACAGCCACGCTGGACGTGCTCGAAGATCTGGCCTCGGGCCGGGGTCCTTTGAATTCTATGCTGGCATTGGGATATTCCGGCTGGGGCCCGGATCAGCTTGAAGACGAGATTGCCATGAATGGCTGGCTGACAACGGACGCAAGCGCACAGCTTGTCTTTGATGTTCCCGATGACGAAAAATGGGAAGCGGCGCTGGCGACGCTGGGGGTTGACCCGCTGACTCTTTCAGCCAGTGCCGGGCGGGCCTGATTACCTGTCACGCGGTGCAGCAGCGCGGCGCAGCCGGTCGTTGATTGCGGCACCCAGCCCGTGATCGGGGATTGGCGAAACGGCAATTGGGCGACCTGTTTCGTTTAACTTGTGCAACGCCGCAAACAGGGTTGCTGCGGCTTCGGCCAGATCGCTTTGAGCGGACAGATTTAGGTCGCACTCTACCGCGCCAAAGCCCAGAAGAACCTCGTCCCCTTGCGGTGACACCGCATTCAGGCGAACCGGTGCGTCCGGTGCATAATGCGATTGCAACTGTCCCGGCGCGGTCAGCAAATCGTTTGGATTGTGGAGGTGCAGTTCCGTCTTCAGCACGCGTTCGATGTGCTCCAGCGCCACACCGCCGGGGCGCAGCAGCGCGGGTTCGCCAGCCAGACCGACAATTGTGGACTCCAGGCCGACGCCGCATGGCCCGTCATCCAGTATGGCCGCAATGCGTCCACCCAGCCCATGACGCACATGATCAGCCGTGGTCGGGCTGATCTGACCGGAGGGATTGGCCGATGGCGCCGCCAC
>JBCCIK010000103.1:0-12309 GCA_039028255.1 Pseudomonadota bacterium
CGGCAATTTAGGCATTCTGACGCGGTTCGGATAAAATTTAGGCCAATTGAACATTGGCCATCCTGATCAGAATCAACTGCCGACTTTGCGATACTATCATATTCGACATAGATTGGTTGTAACGAACTGTGTGAACGGAGAAGACAATGACACCAGAAGTGCAAGCGTTTTTCGACGATCAGACGTTTACAGTATCTTATGTCGTGTGCGAGCCCGAAGGGCATGCCTGCGCCATCGTCGACAGCGTGCTTGATTTCGATCACGCATCAGGTCGCACGTCGCACACCGCAGCAGATAAGATTGCCGACTATGTCCGGGCCAAAGGTCTGAAAGTTGAATGGATACTGGAAAGCCACGTGCATGCTGATCACTTGTCAGCGGCCCCATATCTGCAACAGCAGCTGGGCGGAAAGATCGGGATCGGAGCTGAGATTGTCGCAGTGCAGGACACCTTTGGCAAAGTGTTCAACGAAGGGACCGAGTTTCAGCGCGATGGCAGCCAGTTCGATGCATTGTTTTCCGAAGGCGACAGTTTTCATATCGGCCAGATGCGCGGCGATGTGCTGCATACCCCGGGTCACACGCCAGCCTGTCTGACCTATGTAATCGGTGATGCCGCGTTTGTCGGTGATACGTTGTTCATGCCGGATTTCGGAACCGCGCGATGCGACTTTCCCGGCGGCTCGTCAACGCAGCTTTTCGAATCGATACAGAAAATACTGTCGCTGCCGGACGCCACGCGGGTGTTTGTGGGCCATGATTACAAAGCACCGGGTCGGGATGAATACGCCTGGGAAACCACCGTTGGAGAGCAAAAAGCCCTGAACGTCCATATCGGAGAAGGCCGCAGCGTCGAAGAATTTGTCGAAATGCGTGACGCAAGGGACGCAACACTCGCCATGCCGCGCCTGATCCTGCCATCGTTGCAGATCAACATGCGCGCCGGTCAGATGCCGCCTGCAGACGAACATGGCGACGTGATGCTAAAAGTACCGATCAACAAGCTCTGAACAGATGAGTTCGGTCAAATTGCGGCTGCGTGCGGATAAATGCAGGCGTAGTTGTCAGCACAAACCGATTCAGCCGTGATGAGCGACCGCATCCGCCATGGGCTAGGGTGACGATCACGATGGACTACAAGGATGCGTGATCTGGTCATAACTGGACAGCATGCAAATCCCGGCATAATCAATTGTCATGGAGATTCGACCAATAACCCCCCGCTACGCCGTTTCACCCCAGATCACGGTCGAGGACGTGCCAGCCATCGCACAGGCCGGTTTTGTCAAGGTCATCTGCAACCGCCCAAATGTCGAAGTTCCATCGGACATGCAATCGGATGCCATCGGCGACGCAGTGCGCGCAGCCGGGATGGAATACGAAGTTCTGGAACTGACGCACCAGACGATGACACCGGAAAATGTCGCGCGTCAGCGTGATATGGCCGAAGACTGCACCGGGCCCGTTCTGGCGTATTGCGCATCCGGAACCCGATGCTCGGTGATCTGGGCATTGGGGCAATGTGACCGCATGAGCACCGACGACATACTGACGGCAACAACAAATGCCGGCTATCAGCTTGAAAACCTGCGCCCAGCGCTGGACCACCTGCGGGATGGATCTGATTAAGGTCGACATCTTGTCAGTTGTCAGAATTTTCAGACCTGTTGTGGCGCACATCAAGTGCGATACTATCACAAGACCGGTTGGCCCTGCGCCAAGGGAAAATCCGACACATCTGACCGAGCGCTCAGGGTAAATGATCCGCGGCATCCTCTGAATCAGTCAAACCGGCCAGTTGAGATATCTCGGCAGCTATCCGGTTTGAATCGTCAAAGGGCAGATCCGTGTGCGTTACATCCACCTCCTCTGACAGACGCACCGGGTCCAGAGGCATTGTATTCGCGTTTTCATGATCGAGAACCGCAGGTGATGCCGCTTGGCTTTCGATAAACGCAAACTCTTCAGGATTGGTGATAACCGGTAACGCCGAACATTCGTTTAGACGCACGGCGCGCATTCCGCCACATTGACCCAGACGCCCGACCGATGCACGCAGCCCGTCGATGGTCACAACCTCGGTTCTGTCCAACCGCGCACCGGCCAGTGGCAACATGGCACCAACGCGAAGCTCTGACAGGTGGTCAAATGGCAGTGTGACGCGACACAAAACAGCATTAAGTTCTGCTCGCAATACACCTGACGACTGCTCCAGCCGCAGCCCGGACTCCGTATCATCACCGTCGGAGTCGTCCGCACTGCAAGACAGATCCGGCAGCAGAACAAATATGCGTCCCTGACGCAATCCGCCTGCCAAGTCGATTGTCAGGTCGAACACACGATATGCATCATCGACAAGCGCCAGAACCAGCGTTCGGCGATCCGTGGCCCGTGACGTAAATTCAACCGCAGATAATCTGGCATGTTCATCCTCGGTCGCGCCCAGCGCCGTCGCACTTTTCAACGCATCTTCCACCAAGGGGGCGGTCATGGCCGCGTCGGTATCTGTAAACGCCCGGACAGGCGGAGGTGTTTGCGTCACTTCACCAATCGTTTGGCTTTGAACGATTGCTGATACCGTATTTACATCCAGACACGCAGCGGACACACCGTCCTCGCCAGAAAACAGCAGCATCAGAACGTCTTCGCCGACTAGGTTTGCAAGATTTTCAGGTTTACGTTCGGACTGTTTTGCACCGATGACGGCCAAAGGCAGGTTGAACCGCTCGGCCGCAACGCGCGCGAACCCAAGGCGCAACGCGCGCAGAATCGAATGCGGCCGATCCCCTACATCATCCTGTGCCATTGAAAGCTTGCGCGCCAAAGCTGCGCCGATCGTGTGTTCCATGGCCCGATGTTCACCATTTTTTGCCGCAACTGATCTTGGTTTAACCCGGCTAAGGTTACAAAACTCTTTATTTTTGTATCACTGGGCCGCCTGCCGGTACGCCAGCGGCAGGCTGACGCGAAATGCGGCCCCACCCTGCCCCGGCAAATATGTGATCTCCCCGCCCAGACGGTGCATGATTTCGCGGCAAATCGCCAGGCCAAGCCCGGCCCCGCCTGCCTTGTCGATCCCCACCCGCGCGAATTTCTCGAACACTAGTGACTGTGCTTCGGGAGGAATACCGCTGCCGTTGTCGACAAAATCAATCACCAGCTGTCCGCCGACATCATGCGCGGACACGCTGAGCACAGGTTCTGCCGCATCACAGTATTTCTGTGCATTTGATATGAGATTGATGAAAACCTGTCCCAACCTGTCCAGGTCCGTGTGCAGCGGAATACGTTCACTGGTCAGATTGCGTTTGACGCTCAGGCGCTGATCGGTTGCGGCAAGTGCGCTGGACAGCGCACGGTCCAGAACCCAGCGCAACGTGTCGTCACCGACATTCAGGTTGACCTGCCCGCTTTCAAGCACGCTCAGATCCAGCAAATCATCCAGCAGACGGGTTAACCGCAGCGCCTCATCGTGGATAATCGCCGCGTATCGCGTGCGATCTTCGCCGCCAAGCCCATCCGTATCGCGCATAATCTCGGAAAACGCGCGAATTGAAGTCATGGGCGTGCGCAATTCATGACTGACCTGGCTGAGAAAGCCGTCTTTTTGTTCGGAAATCTGGGTCAGCTTGGAATTTGCTTCGCGCAGTTGCCGCGCGGTCCGGCTGAGTTCGGCGGATTTTTCCTCAAGCTGGCTGGAGTATTCCAGCAACTGAGCGGATTCGTCCGCCACAGCCAGCAAATCCTCGACTGATACAGAAGACCCACCCACGATTTGCCCGATCATGGCATGCGCGGTGGCGGCACCGACCGAACCGCTAAGTTCCCGTTCCAGCCGTTCCAGAAACCCGGGTGTCGGCTCTGGCAGATGCGAGCGTCCGCCCTGCAACTCCGCCTCATGCTGGAAAAACTCCTGGGCTGGGCCTGTCCCCAGAATGCGTTGCGTCATGATCATCAGATCTTCGCTTTGTGCCACCGACCCGGTCCAGCCGCGCAAACCGACCGAATGATCAAAGACGTTGACGAACTGCGCACCCTGCAAACGTTCCAGCGGGCTGGGAAAGCTCAGCAAGGATGCAATGCAGAAGGCGACGGTGTTCAAGGACATGGACCACATGACCGAATGCACCATCGGGTCCATACCCTCGATCCCGAACAGCGCCTGAGGCCGCAACCAGCCCAGTCCAAATGGACCGTTTTGCAGCACATGCGCCGGCATCCACGTTGCCCCCATTCCGGGCAACAGCAACGTATATATCCACAATACAAATCCGACGGTCAGTCCGACCAGTGCGCCGCTCCGGGTGGCGCCGCGCCAGAACAATCCGCCCACCAACGCAGGCAGGATCTGCGAGATTCCGGCAAAGGCAACCAAGCCAATCGATGCCAGCGCCGCACCACCGCCGGACAGGCTGAAGTAAAAATACCCAAGCGCCATGATGGCAGCAATTGATACGCGCCGCGCCATCAGCACGATGTTGCGGACATCGCCTGAAACCGAGCTGGCGCTTTCCTGCGTGGTCAGCCAGATCGGCATGACAACATGGTTTGACACCATCGTCGACAGGGCCATGGCTGTCACGATCACCATGGACGTTGCGGAAGAAAACCCGCCGATGAAAGACAGCATTGCCAGCCAGTCATTGCCCTGCGACAGCGGGACAGTCAGCACAAACAGATCGGGGTTCGATCCTGCGGGCAACAAATCCAGTCCCACAACAGCAATGGGCACGACAAACAGGCTCATCAACAGTAGGTATAGCGGGAAGGCCCACGCAGCGGTCCTAAGGTGCGCCTCGTCGTCATTTTCCACCACCATGACCTGAAACATGCGGGGCAGGCAGACAAAGGCGGCAGCGGACAAAAATATCAAGGTTGTCCACCGGCCGCCATCCACAGTCCATTGCCCGATTTCCGAGGCATCCACCCGCTCCATCATCGGACCAATGCCGCCGGCCACACCCCAGACAACAAAGATTCCAACCGCCAGCAGAGCAAACAGTTTAACAACCGATTCAAGTGCGATCGCAGTTACGATACCGTGGTGGCGTTCATTGGCATCCAGGTTACGAGTACCAAACAGGATAGCAAACATCGCCAGTCCTGCCGCAACCCAGAACACGCTTGATCCTTCGCGGTAAAATCCCGCCGGGTCCGCTTCGGCAAAGATCGAGAAAGACAGCGTGATCGACTGTAATTGCAGCGCTATATAGGGCGTGCCCCCCAATACCGCCAATATCGTCACGCACACCGCCAACGTATTGGATTTGCCATAGCGCGAAGACAAAAGGTCGGCGATGGATGTGACCCGCTGACTGCGGCCAACCCGGACAAGCTTGCGCAGGCCCCACCACCAACTGATCATCACAAGGGTCGGACCCAGGTAGATGGTCACAAATTCCAGCCCGCTCCGCGCCGCGTTCCCGACCGCGCCGTAAAAGGTCCAGGCGGTGCAGTAAATCGACAATGAAAGAGTATAAATTAGCGGCGATCGCAGCCATTTCCCACGCCCGGCTGCGGCAACCCGATCCGCTGCAAAGGCCACACCGAACAACAATACGACATAGCCGAGACAAACCAGGATGAGGACATTAAGGGTCGCCATCGGCCCTGTCCATTTCGGTTTCTTCCGCAGCCCCCATGCGGCGGGCGGCAATTCCAAAGATCAGGCTGACCAGGATCAGCACCGCCCAACAGACAAATACATACAGGATTGCCGATGACGTACGCACAGTACCATCATCGACGCCGGTTTGAGTCCACAGCAACGGCACCGCCAGCAACGCGGCGCCGAGAAACGGCAGCAATCGTGCGGCATCGGTCAGCCGACGGCGGCGATAGCTTTGCCGCTCCAGAAAAAGCGAGGACCGCGCGCCCGGAGGCTTTTGATCCTTGCCCTCGCCCGGGGTCATAACCGTGATGCCTGCGCATGCAGGTCGCGTACGGCGGTCAGAACCTCGGCATTTGAAAAGGGTTTGGTCATAAAACGGCTGACCCCGGCATCCTCAGCCATTTCCCGGTCGCGAGACTGACCACGCGCCGTCAGCATCAGAACCGGCAGAGACTGCGTTTCATCCATCTCGCGCAGGTCGCGCAGAATATCCATGCCGCTTTTGCCCGGCAGCATCACATCCAAAATAATAAGATCGGGATTTGCACCCCGGATCACCTGTAATGCATCCGCGCCATCGCCATGGGTTTCTACCTGCCAACCTTCGCGGGTCAGCAGAAACCTGATAGCTTCGGCAATGTTTGGTTCATCCTCGATCAACAGAACCTTGCGGCTCATAATTGTACATCCTCCCCGAGACGAAGCACCGGTTGCGCGCCCCGTCCTGATCAGACTATGCGCTCAGTCCCGGCGCTGTCAAAAGCCTTCGCTTAGAATTGATGGCTCTCGCCGCGAGGCGCAGTCGCTGCTTGGACACACCCGACAACTCTGCCCTACCTCGGCAGTCGGCACCACGCTCTGAGCGCTCTCGTCCACGCGCTGAACCATCATGATCGAGCGATAGGACGGCTCAAATTCAGCGCCCGCAGTGATATGCGGCCAGGCATACGCGTAACAGTCAAATTCTGCCGCGGTCCGGCCCAGTTGAACGATCCGCTTTCGAATCGGCACAAGCGGTCGGTTCAGTGCCTGAAACACCGGCCAGAACGGGCAGGTTTCACCGTGTCGCGGCAGCGTGAAACCCGGCGTCGACTTGAAAAACAGAATGCTGCCCGAGCCATCGCAGATTGCCAGCCCCACCGGGCGCGGCAATACACCTTCAGGCAAGGCAGCCATCCGTCGCAGAACGGTCGCGTAGTCAACAGAGAACCTTGCCGCCAGAGCCATCGGTTCAGGCTCGTCCGAGGCCTCAAGCGCCGCCCGCAGCGCACCCAGCGGCATCGCCTTTGCATCCGCCGCGTACGCATGTAAAAACGTCCGGGCAAGGGAACGCCCGGCTGCAGTTTCCATGCCGTCCAGCGCGACGCCCTCGACATTCCCGCCGGCTTCAATCTCGGGGAAATGGTGCCCGCGCGTCCCAAAAAACGCCTCGACCTCTTCAAGAGGTACCCCGCGCGGGTCTGCGGACGAGTCGCTTTCGTCCAGATAGGTGACCAGCGCCTTGGAACTGTCAGCCAGCCTTTCGGCGTCCTGATGCAGATTGCGATGGAACCGATCCTGCCATTCGGTTTCAATCTCTTGCCCTTCTGCCAGAATTGCAGCGGTGGAACGAATGGCGGCTGCAGTGGACAGAACTTCGTGCATCGAAGCTGCCAAATGCGGATCATGGGTCAGCCGGTCTGATAGCGTTTCAACCGTCCGCTCCAACGAGACCACACGGCGATGCATCTGCGCCAGAACACCGGCCCATCCCGGAAAGCGTCCGGCAAATTCTTCAAGACCGTCCACTTCTGCCTTCTGGCCTACGGCGTCCACTGCTGCCTCGCGCAATGCGGCGATCAGGGTGGCCTCAATCCCTTGCGTCAGCACTGACGGTTCAACTGCCAGAACATCGGCAATATCAACCAGCAGTTTCCCCCCGATCCGACGCCGATTATGTTCGATGAGGTTCAGATAAGAGGCCGAAATCCCGGCCTTGCGGGCCAGTTCCGCCTGCCTCATCCCCACGATCTGGCGCCTTTCACGTATTCGGCTGCCGGTTAAAGTATCTCGCATGGAGTGCGTCCTTTCACGTCTGCAGTCCTGGCTGGCCCGTGCTTCTTTTCCGAACAGTCTATCAGTTTCCAATGGTTACGCATGTTTTTTCACGAGTAATTTACAAGATTGACAAACCGAACCGCGCCAGACCGCCGCAAGGCACACA
This sequence comes from Pseudomonadota bacterium, assembly GCA_039028255.1. GTDB lineage: Bacteria > Pseudomonadota > Alphaproteobacteria > Rhodobacterales > Rhodobacteraceae > Ruegeria. The sequence goes on from JBCCIK010000103.1 coordinate 7,815, forward strand.
CCAAACAGTTGCTTGCCCCTTCAATTTCCGACGATTTAGCGTCACGATAAGCAAATGAGCGATCCGGCTTTCGAATATGCCCCCATCGGCCTTGTTGAGTTGGAAAACCGCATCATCCGGCGGTGCAATCTGCAATTTGCGCGTACGTTTGGCGGGGACGAGACCGAATACCGCAATATGCCCCTGCTGCATCTCTATCCGTCCGTGGCGGATTGGGAAAGGATCGGGCAACGCAGTCTTCAAGTCATGCGCGACACCGGATATTACACGGATGAACGGGTCATGCGCCGCCGGTCCGGCGATCTGTTCTGGTGCCGGGCACGCGGTCGGTCGCTGACCCCCGACGACCCTTTTCGGCATGGAATCTGGAGCTTTTCCGACATCTCGGAAGAACGTCCGCTGGTCGAACTTACAGTGCGCGAGCGGGAAGTGGCTATCCTGTCATGCCGTGGACTGTCTGCCAAGGAAATCGGTCTGGAACTGGGCCTGAGCTATCGCACGATTGAAGCGTATCGGGCGCGTCTGCTTGAGAAATTCAGCGCCCGCAAGCTGTCCGAGCTTGTGGCGAAACTATCGGGCATGCCGTTGTAGCAATTCCGCCCGCAAGAATTCCCTGAAACCCCTGTTTATTGCGCCCACACCGTGCTTTTCATGGCCGCGCGCTTGCCGTATAACGCTGCGTAATCAGATCAAAGCCCACGCAGACAGATGGGCCAAAGGGGAACCTTCGAGGACACTCATGACAGATACCAAACACGAAGCGGATGTGGCGTTCATAAAGGCCTTGGCCGAACTGCTGCGCGAAAACGACCTGACAGAGTTGCAGGTCAAACGCGAATACGGTGAGGAAGACAGCCTTAACGTGCGCGTCAGCCGCATGTCGCAGGTTGCGCCCGCTCCGGTTCAGATGGCCGTTCCGGCAGCGGCACCTGCAGCAGCACCTGCCGCACCCGTCGCCCCTGCCGAAACCCCGGCTGTTGCAGAAGACCCGGCCAGCCATCCCGGTGCCGTGACCTCGCCCATGGTTGGCACGGTCTACATGCAAGCCGAACCGGGCGCGCCGTCGTTCATCAGCGTTGGCGCCACCGTGTCCGAAGGTGAAACCCTGTTGATCGTCGAAGCGATGAAAACGATGAACCACATCCACGCGCCCCAGTCCGGCACTGTGAAACGCATTCTGGTCAGCGATGGCGACGCCGTGGAATTCGGTACACCTCTGGTCATCATCGAGTAAGGCGGGCCTATGTTCGACAAGATCCTGATTGCCAACCGAGGCGAGATTGCCCTGCGCGTGATCCGCGCTGCGCGCGAGATGGGCATTGCGACGGTTGCCGTTCATTCCACCGCCGACAGCGACGCGATGCATGTGCGCATGGCGGACGAATCGGTGTGCATCGGCCCTCCGCCCAGCCCGCAAAGCTATCTGTCCGTTCCCGCAATCATCTCGGCCTGTGAAATCACCGGCGCGCAGGCCATCCACCCAGGCTATGGTTTTTTGTCTGAAAATGCCGAGTTTGTGCAGATCGTAGAAGATCACGATATCACCTTCATAGGTCCCACGGCTGAACATATTCGTACCATGGGCGACAAGATCACCGCCAAGGATACGATGAAGGAACTGGGTGTGCCCTGCGTTCCGGGTTCGGATGGCGGGGTCCCCGACTTGGCCAGCGCAAAGGCCATTGGTGAACAGTTCGGCTATCCCGTGATTATCAAAGCCACCGCTGGTGGCGGCGGTCGCGGCATGAAAGTTGCTATGAACGCGGACGATATGGAAAGCGCGTTTATGACTGCACGCGCCGAAGGCAAGGCCGCCTTTGGCAATGATGAAGTCTATATCGAAAAGTATTTGACCACACCGCGCCATATCGAGATTCAGGTCTTTGGCGATGGCAAGGGCAATGCGGTTCATCTGGGTGAACGCGACTGTTCGCTGCAACGTCGTCACCAGAAGGTTTTCGAAGAGGCGCCCGGCCCCTGCATCACGCCGGAAGAACGCGCCAAAATCGGCAAGGTCTGTGCCGATGCTGTCGCCAAGATCAACTACATCGGTGCCGGCACGATCGAGTTCCTCTATGAAAACGGCGAGTTTTACTTCATCGAAATGAACACCCGGCTACAGGTGGAACACCCGGTGACAGAGGGCATTTTTGGCGTCGATCTGGTGCGCGAACAAATCCGCGTCGCCGCCGGCAACGAAATGTCGTTTGGACAGGACGATCTGGAAATCAATGGTCACGCCATCGAAGTTCGGATCAACGCTGAAAAGCTGCCCAACTTTTCGCCCTGTCCTGGCAAAATCACCGCCTACCACGCGCCGGGCGGGTTGGGCGTGCGCATGGATTCTGCTCTGTATGACGGCTATTCGATCCCGCCCTACTACGACTCGCTGATTGCCAAGTTGATCGTGCAAGGGCGTGACAGGGCAGAGGCGTTAGCCCGGCTGGATCGCGCACTGGGCGAATTGATCGTGGACGGCATCGACACCACTGTGCCCCTGTTTCATGCCTTGCTGCAAGAACCCGACATTCACAGCGGCAACTACAACATCCACTGGCTGGAGCGCTGGCTTGCGGAGAATATGGCCGAATAACGGGAATGCATCGACGGGCAAGCACCTGTTTGCCAGTGGAAATTGCGCATGAGCCTGACGCCCGAGCTTTTGCTGCATGGATATTCCATCGGAATATTCCCGATGGCAGAACATCGCGACGACCCGGATTTGTTCTGGGTCGATCCTAAATTCCGGGGCGTTATCCCGCTGGACGGGTTTCACATTTCGCGCAGCCTTGCGCGACGTCTTCGCAATTGCGGGTTCACCATAACCATTGATCGCGCGTTTGAAGGCGTAGTCGATGGGTGCGCCGATCGGGTGGACACCTGGATCAACGCGGAATTGCGCGATCTTTATCAACGGCTGCACGCATCAGGTCATGCACACTCGCTGGAGGTGTGGGATGGGGCCGCACTGGTTGGGGGAGTTTATGGCGTGGTCCTCGGTGCGGCATTTTTTGGCGAAAGCATGTTTTCAAGGCGCACAGACGCGTCCAAAATCGCTTTGGCCTATTTGGTGGATCGATTGCGGCAAACCGGGTTTGTTTTATTCGACACTCAATTTCTGACAGCGCATCTTGCCTCATTGGGTGCAATCGAAATTCCCAAAAGCCGGTATCGCGCGGCCTTGAAAGAGGCGATAGACATCAGCGGTGATTTCACGGCCAGTCTTGATCAGTCGCCCGAGAGCGTAATACAGCGGATTACCCAAACGTCATAGCGCGCATGATCCAGCGCGTTCAAAGCCGGCGAAGTTGCAATCATCCAACCATCAAACAACTGATCCGCTTTGCCCTTTTCCCAGATGGTCAGATAGGCGAACGCATCGCCGGTCGGGTTTTCAGGCGGATAGCGGCAGTCGCCCAGCGCCACATCCAGGCCAAAAACCGACTGTGTCTCTCCGGTTTGCATTTCCACGTCGACTGTCTGACCATTCACCTTGTCCAGACCGCGCAGCATCGCACCAGAGGCCGAGGCGACCTTTTGCTGTGCACCCGCACTGGTCGCTGCCAGAACAAACGCCAAAAATGCGCTGCGCATCATTCGCTGCCGTCCCCGGCCACAAATTTGACAAGCAATGAGATCAAGCTGACCGCGCCTTGCGTGTCCTCGATCTGATCCCCGGGCTCGAAATAGAACGGAGAGCCTCCGGGCATAACTTCAACAAAGTTACCCCCCAGCAATCCTTCGGAAGAGATGACAATTGCGCTGTCATCGGGCACCAATATGTCTTCGGCAATCGAAAATGTGGTATCCGCGCGATAGGTGTCCGGGTTCAGATCAACATTTGTGACCGTGCCGATCTTGACCCCGGCAAGGCGCACATCGGTTCCAATACCTACCCCTTCGAGCGAGCGGAAAGACGCGCCCAGTTCGTAACCTGTGCGGTTCTGCGACAGGCCGGTTGACTGGGTGGCGTAAACACCAAATGCAATTGCACCAGCCAGTACGGCACCGCCGACAAAGATTTCGGTCCAGCTTTGGGTAGACATCGTGCGCCTCGTCCTATTCCGGGCTCCAGGCCTCGTAATCCTTGCGTTCAACCGGTTCGGTCCGACGCAACGAACCCGGAGGTGTGTAGGCCAGCACAGTTCCGGTCAGATTTTCCTGATGCGGTTTTTCCCAGGACTTGTGTTTCAAGGGTTTGTCTGTCGGCGGCTCATCCCAGGTGCGATGCAACCACCCATGCCATTCTGGATCAACCCGGCTGGCTTCGGCCTCACCATTGAAAATCACCCAGCGCTTGCTGTCGTCGGCAGTGCGGTAAAACACGTTTCCTTCATCGTCCTCACCCACTTTAACGCCTTTACGTGCCGTGAAGATCTGTGTGTTCAGGGTTGCCCCATTCCACCAGGTCACCGCCCGCAATAACGTGTTCAGGATGCCCATTGGTCGCCTCCGGCAATACTGTTCTTGAAGATATGAACCAAAGGCAGGCCAA
>JBCCIK010000104.1:0-12285 GCA_039028255.1 Pseudomonadota bacterium
GCTACATTATGTCGAATTGTGAAACAAATGATAAATGCGTGTTATTCTCCGCCTGTTGGACTGTGGCCGGGCGACAACTATCTTGAGGTGCAATCATGTCAGGCGCGCATTCAGGAAGCCTTGCGAATAGATGAAGCCTCTGGATCAAGAGATCAGATCGTGCCGGTTGTGTGCCGACAGTTTCGCCAGGACAGAATCGGCGCATGATCCGCGTCCGGTCGTCTGGTTCCGGTCCGGCACGCCGATCCTGATCGCGGGTCAGGCCCCCGGCGCGCGTGTGCATGCCTCGGGTCGTCCGTTCACGGACCCGTCCGGCGACCGGCTGCGCGCGTGGCTGGGGCTTGATGAGGCGGCTTTTTACAACCGGGCGCAGGTCTCCATTGTTCCCATGGCATTTTGCTTTCCGGGTTATGACGCCCGCAAGGCGGATTTGCCGCCGCCCGCACTTTGCCGCAGAACATGGCATGACAAGGTGATGGAAACGCTTGGCCCCAGACCTTTGACCATTCTGGTCGGCGGTCACGCCCACAAGTACCATCTTGGTACGCAAGGCACGGTGACGGAGACAGTGCGCAATTGGCAGGATCATGCACCGCGCGTGTTTGCCTTGCCTCATCCGTCCTGGCGCAATACGGCATGGTTACGGAAAAACCCCTGGTTTCAGACCGACCTTTTGCCGGTTCTGCGCGCACGGGTTCAAGAGGTGCTGAATGACTGAACTCACTGCGCTGGACACCGCACATGCCGCGATGGAAGCCGCACCGGACAATGATGCGGCCCGGTTGCGGTTTTTCGAACGTCTGGCCGATTGCGAACTGTTTCTGATGCTGGCCGAAGAGGCGCGGGATGAACATATCCTGCCCGAGCTGTTCGATGTTGCGGACGGGCGATTTGTTCTTGCCTTTGATCGCGAAGATCGGCTGGCGCAGTTTGCCGGTCAGCCTGTTCCTTATGTTGCATTGTCGGGCCGGGTGCTGTCATCGATGCTGGCTGGTCAGGATATAGGGCTTGGGTTGAATCTGGAGGTTGCGCCATCCTCCACGTTGGTCCCCCCCGAGGCGCTGACGTGGCTTGTCGCCACATTGGAGCACACACCCACCGAGGTTGAGGAAAACCTGGTCGAATTCCTGCCGCCGTCAGGCTTGCCGCAGGCGCTGCTGACGGCATTGGACGCCAAGCTTTCAACTGCGTTGGGATTGGCGCAGGCGGCGTTTCTGGTCAGCACCACATCGCAGACAGGCGCGACCGGTCACATGTTGGGCTTTGTCGGCGCGATCGAGGGCGCGCAGTCGGCCCTTGCCAAAGCCGCGTCCGAGGCGTTGACATTCTCGGGCATCGAAGCAGGCGCGATGGATGTCGGGTTTTTCGGCTCGGATGATCCGGCATCAGCGGTGCTTGCCAAGGTCGGGCTGCGCTTTGATCTGCCACAGCCCGAGGCGCGGTCGCTCCAGCAGCGTAAGCCGGGTAGTGATCCCGGCAAGCCGCCGATCCTGAAATAGCAAAGGCAGCGTCCCACGGCGCCTGAAAGCGCCGAGGTCCGGTCGGGCCGATCATTTCATTCGGCTGCGGCTTCCAGCTTGTCCTGCGTGCGGGTGTCAAAATCGCTGGCTTCGTGACGTTCATGCAACTGGGTATGCAATTCCCCGAACGGGCGGTTCACCATACGGCCGCGTTTCACGGCAGGCCGTTCATCAATCGCTTTGGCCCAACGCATGACGTTTTTGTAGGAGGTCACATCCAGAAATTCTGCCGCTTCGTACAAACGGCCCAGAACAAGCTGGCCGTACCAGGGCCAGATCGCGATATCTGCGATCGTATACTCGTCGCCCGCGATATAAGGTTTTTCAGCCAGTTCCAGGTCCAGTACATGCAATTGGCGCTTAGCCTCCATCGCAAACCTGTTGATCGGATATTCCCATTTCTCAGGCGCATAAGCGTAGAAATGGCCGAAGCCGCCGCCCAGATATGGCGCACTTCCCATCTGCCAGAACACCCAGTTCATGACCTCGGTGCGCGCTTGACCCGACTGAGGCAGAAACGCGCCAAAACGTTCCGCCAGATGAAACAGGATCGAGGCGCTTTCGAATACGCGCAAAGGCTCTTCGCCCGACCGGTCCCACAGCGCGGGAATCTTCGAATTTGGATTGGCTTCGACAAAGCCCGAGCTGAACTGGTCGCCTTCACCGATATTCACAAGCCAGGCGTTGTACTCGGCTTCGTGGTGACCCAGTGCCAGCAGCTCTTCGAGCATGACAGTCACTTTCACCCCGTTGGGTGTGGCCAGTGAATACAGTTGCAGCGGATGGCGTCCCACGGGCAGGTCCTTGTCATGGGTTGCGCCTGCGATGGGCCGGTTGATGCTGGCGAAACGTCCGCCGCTCTCGCTGTCCCATGTCCAGACCTTGGGGGGCGTGTAGGAGGGTTGGTCGGTCATCTGATGCCTTTCTGTCCGATATCGCGTTCCGACGGGGGATGTTGCTACAGCTAATGTTGCAGAACACAGAGTCCAACCCCGCTCAGTCCACAATGATTGTAATAAACCTCTCACAGATTCTCGTTCCCGGTCACAGCGACGCGAGGTGGACTTCGCAGCGGGAAAAAAACGCTTATTGTCTGGCCTGTCCCGCCAAGTTGGCACCCCGAAACGAATAACTCGAAAAAGGAATGACCACATGAAACGCTTTGCCCTGACCTTTGCCTCGGCAATGGCTTTGGCCGTCCCGGCATTTGCCGGCCCGCAATATGTCGATGGCACCGGTTTTGCCGTCTCGGGCTATGACGTCGTTGCTTATCGCAGCATCGACCAGGCCCCCGTTGGCACATCCCAGCCGGAAGGCGTGCGTGGCAGCGCCGACATCACCGCTGATTACAACGGTGCTACCTGGGCGTTTGCAACAGAAGAAAACCGCGACAAATTTCTTGAAAACCCGGCCTTCTATGCACCGCAATATGACGGTCACTGCGCCTATGGCGTGTCAAAAGGCGGCAAGGTTCCGGCCAACCCGAACCTGTGGCGTATCGTTGACGACAAGCTGTATCTCAACATCACCGACGTAGTTGTGGGTTTCTGGGAAGAGGACGTGCCCGGCAATATCAATCTGGCAGAAGGCAACTGGCCTGGGATTGAACCGTCCGACGCGTCGACCAGCGTAATTCCGAAATTTACTTCGGAAGGCCCTGTCACAAACTAAACAACCACTCACGTGACACCCGCTGCCCGGCTCTCCCCCAAGAGCCGGGCGCTTTCATGGCAGCTCAGCTGGCCAGCCAGAATTCATCGCGCATGTCCTGATCAGCTTCGAACCTGATCCGCACACTTTTTGCACCGGGGAATTTCCGTTCGCAAATCGTGTCAGGCACCACAACCTCACCTGATCCGGTGTCGTTTGACTGGAAACTCAGTATTTCTGTTTCGACCGTACGCGCACTTGTCAGGACGGATGTTGGCAAAGCCACGCGATTTGCGCCTTCCAATACAGGCGTAGCAACAAAATAAGTCAGGTGACGACCATAGCACCCGACAGCCTGCGGAACGTGATCTGACGCAGCGCAGTGTGTGGGCTGCACCGTTTGTTCATCGCTCTCGGTTGAATGCATCAGCGCGCGGTCCGGGTTCAGACGTGCCAGACAAGTGGCAATATCCTGTTCCGGTAGCTCGATCAGGCGTTTCTTCAGGCGGGGTCGGCGCGGCATCCTGGTGGCCGAACCCGGCGCCCCTTTGACGGCCAGCCCCTGCTCGCGCAGGAAATCATAAGCGGCTTTGGCGCGGGCAAATTCAGCGCAATCCCCGCTGGTGTGATCCGGATGCGCCCCAAATGCGATGCGCCGCCAGGCATCACGAATGTCGTCCGCATCGGCACACTGGTCCAACCCAAGGTCGGCAAGCGCAGCTGTGCGCTCCTTGATCTTATCGACAGGTTCCATACTCAAACCACTCATTAAACAACACAAATCCAGAGTGGCGAATGTGGCGATTTTGTCAAATTTTGCCTAAAATTCCACCGCTTACCCAATACAATATTCTGTCGCCAGCGGGATTGTTCCGCAACCGGAGCAAAACCGGTTTCGGCGCGCGGATAGGTTCAGACATAATCAAAAAAAGACCCGGGCCGTGTCATGACCCGGGAAGTACAGGGAATCTTGAAATCAGGCGACGTTCTGCAGGGACGCCCTGGGTGTGATCCCAAGGGCAAAACACACATCACGCGTCAGTTCCGGCCGGTTCAGCGTGTAGAAATGCAGCTTGTCAACACCGCCATCGATCAGGTCCGAACACAGTTCAGTGCACAAGGCAGTGGCCAAAAGATCTTCGCGATCATCTCTGACAGCCTTTTCAAAAGCCTGATCGATCCAATCGGGCACGCGGGCGCCACAGCGTCGGGCAAAATTGCGTGCGCCTTTCCAGTTTTCGATGGGCAGGATACCCGGAACGATGGGTTTATCGATCCCGGCTTTCTCGCAGGTATCCCGAAAGCGGAAAAAAGTTTCCGCCTCGAAAAAGAACTGCGTCAACGCTTCGTCAGCCCCAGCATCCAACTTGGCTTTCAGCCACTCAACATCTGCGCGCGCATTGCGGGCCTCTGGGTGGACGTCAGGATATGCTCCGACGCGCACGCTGAACTGTTGTGTGTCCGCAAGCGCTGAAATCAACTCGACAGAGTTGGCAAACCCTTCGGGATGTGGCTGAAAACGGCTAACGCCCTTTGGCGGGTCGCCACGCAAGGCGACAATGTTCTGAACCCCGGCACGGGCAAATGTTTCGGCGATCTTCAGGGTTTCCTGCCGCGACGCGTCAACGCAGGTCAGATGCGCCGCGACCGACAAGCCAGAAGATTTGTGCAATGTCGCCACCGCATCCCGGGTCAGTTCGCGGGTGGTGCCGCCCGCACCATAGGTCACCGAGACAAAGCGAGGTTCTAGCGGGGCCAGTGTCTGAACCGTATCCCACAGACGAAAAGAAGCCTCCAGAGATTTTGGTGGATAGAATTCAAAGGAAACGTCGGGTTTGGTCATCGGAGCCTCGCAGTGCTGATCGCGCCCCTTGTGCCATGCTGATCATTGTGAGACAAACTCATATTCTTCAAGAACAACATGAGTTCCGCGACATATGCACATCGAGTTTCGACACTTGCGCACCATCAAGGCGATCCATGAATGCGGCGGGCTTGCGCGGGCTGCGGATCAATTGAACATCACCCAGTCAGCTTTGAGCCATCAGATCAAAGGGCTGGAAGATCAGGCCGGGGTCGAATTGTTTCTGCGCCGGTCGAAACCGATGAAGCTGTCCGCCGCCGGCTTGCGCCTACTACGTCTGGCCGAACAGATTTTGCCACAAGTGGAAGCGGCGCAGCAGGAGTTTTCGTCTTTGCGTGACGGGCGGACAGGGCGCATGCACATCGCAATTGAATGCCATGCGTGCTTTGAATGGTTGTTTCCGGTGCTGGAAACCTTTCGAAAATCCTGGGGCGATGTCGACGTGGACATTCGCCCCGGGCTGGCCTTTGACGCGCTGCCCGCCCTGCAAAAGGAAGAGGTCGATCTGGTGGTCTCTTCTGATCCCGAGGATCTGCCCGGCGTGGAATTTGTCGAACTGTTTGACTACAATGCAGTTTTTGTGGCGGCATCATCCCATCCACTGGCGCAAAAGGACTTTATCGAGGCCAAGCATTTTCGTGGACAGACCCTGATCACCTATCCTGTCGAACGTGCCCGGCTGGATGTATTCAGCCAGCTTCTGATCCCAGCGCGGGTCGAACCGGCGATGATCAGGCAGGTGGAGCTGACAGCCGTCATTCTACTGCTTGTGGCGTCGAACCGGGGCATTTCGGTTTTGCCCGACTGGGTCGTTCGCGAGGTCAAGTACAACTCGGACTATGTCACGCGCCGACTGACGAAAGAGGGCATCACCCGCCGCCTGTACGCGGCCGTGCGCTCCGAAGACCTAGAAAAACCGTTTGTTCAGGATCTGGTCAAACTGGCCCGCGACGAGGCGCGCAAGTTGCAGTCGCTGTAACGGCGTGCCAAGCAGGTCGGCTATGCGATCATTCCTCTTGGCAAGGGGCGGTTGCCTGAGTATACGCGCGGCTTGACCGGACAGGAGCCTTGGAACAATGGTTGGCAGTGCAAATCTCAACATCATGATAAAAGCCGCGCGCAAGGCGGGGCGGTCTTTGGTCAAGGACTTTCGTGAAGTCGAGAACCTGCAAGTGTCGATGAAAGGCGCCGGTGATTTTGTATCCAAAGCCGACATTGCCGTCGAAGCGATCCTGAAAGAGGAACTGCTGGGTGCGCGACCGACCTATGGCTGGCTGGCTGAAGAAGGTGGCGCGATCGACGGCGAAGATCCGACGCGCCGATGGATCGTTGATCCACTGGATGGGACCACCAATTTCCTGCACGGTTTGCCGCATTGGGCCGTATCCATCGCCCTGGAGCATAAAGGCAAGATCGTCACGGGTGTGATCTATGACGCGGCCAAGGACGAGATGTTTTTTGCCGAAAAGGGCGAAGGGGCCTGGATGAATGACAAGCGCATCCGCGTGTCCGGGCGCAACCGTATGATTGAATCGGTTTTTTCGACCGGTCTGCCTTTTGGCGGCCGTGCGGACTTGCCAGAAACCTTGCAGGATCTGGCACGTATCATGCCGGTTTGCGCAGGTGTGCGCCGCTGGGGTGCAGCGGCGCTGGATTTGGCTTATGTCGCGGCGGGGCGCTATGAAGGGTTTTGGGAACGCAATCTGAACGCCTGGGATCTGGCTGCCGGTCTCATCATCGTGACCGAGGCAGGCGGGCTGGTTCAACCTTTGGACCCCGCAGGCAGTATTCTGGATGATGGTGACATCATTTGTGCCAACGAACCTATTTTCGACGGCTTTGCCAAGATCATCCGCGGCTAGGTTCCCGATCTGTGCCGCATTCAGGCGTTTTTACACAGCAGAGGGATGATTGATACCGTCATTCCAGGGGATCGGCTCTTGTAGGCGAGGATTGTCCCCCTCGACACAGGCGAGGTTGACACCGCATTCGGCCGGATTGGACCGCCGTTGGTGATACATTTAAATCCCGCAGATTTTGCAGAAACAGTGTTTGGCTGTGCGCGCGCCCCAGGAATACAGGGTCAGCTTGTCGTCCCCTTTTCGAATCCGAGGACTGTCGGTTGTCGCTGTCAGTGCGGCCGCGCCGCGGCGCAGGCAAAATGAACAGTCGCAATAGGACGCAGAGGCCAACCCTTGCGGGAATTCAGCCTCACTTTCGACCGCGCATAATGGCATTTTGCCTTTCGTCTGATCATCTGCGCGGAATCCTGGGAATACGGGATTGTGACAGCCTGTACCGGTTTTCAGGATGCGGAGGATGTCCATGTGTGCGATTCCAGAATTCCGGCCCCCCGCGTTTCAGCCACAACGGGATGCACAGGACAAGACCCACAAAAAACCCGCCGGTATGCGCCCAGTACGCAACACCGCCTTCGTCCGGGTTGCTGTTCAGACTGCCCATGAACTGCATTCCAAGCCAGATACCCAGCATCACGAAAGCAGGTATTGTGAACACCCTGAAGTAAATGATCAGGATCAGCAGGATGTCGACGCGCGCCTTGGGAAACAGCAAAAGGTACCCCCCCATAACCCCTGCAATTGCCCCGGACGCCCCAATTGTCGGCACAACCGAACCCGGCGCCGTTATGACATGGATCAGGCCCGCGCCGACACCGGCAACCAGATAGAACAGCAAAAAGGGAAGATGACCCATTTCATCCTCCAGATTATCGCCGAAAATCCACAGAAACAGCATGTTTCCCGCCAGATGCATCCAGCCTCCGTGCAAAAACATCGAAGTAACAAAGGTTTCGAAACCGAACCCGTCGCTGATGCGTGCCGGAATGATTGCATAGTCAAAAAACAGCCGGTTGATGCGCGGCGCGTTGTCCATAATCCCCACATAGCTGAGAAAGATCAGGATATTGGCGGCCATCAGCGCATAGACGACGTACGGGGTGCGCCCCGAAGGGTTATGATCGCGAATTGGAAACATGGCGCGACGCTGGGCTTTTCAGCGCCCAGCGTCAAGTGAGGTTTACGCCGCACCACCCAGCAATGCCGCATTCCCGCCAGCGGCTGTGGTGTCGACGCAGACATGGCGTTCGCCCAGTACCCGCGCGCGGTCCGGCTGACCCGGTATCAGCGGTACGATCGGGCCGGACCGCTGGGCAAGGCAAAGCTCGATCTGGCGGCCGGTTTCGTCGTCGCCCCACCATAGTACACCTGATACGCCACTTATGGTCTCAAGCAGGTGAAGATCCAGCATGCCGGTCATCCGAATGACCGTCCCGCCCAATGCCTCAACAGCCTCGGCCTGCGCCTGGGCGGCGGCGGGGCCGGGACCCAGGCACAGCAAGGGCGGGCGGGGAAATTCGCTTAAGCGGTTGGATTCGCCGGTCGGTCCCGGCAAAGATCGGGTCTGAACAGCCGCCGGTTTGCCTTTTGGAGCTGTCAGGTCTGCTGCGCCTGCCCAGTTGTCTGCGGTGCTTTGACGATCCGGCGCGCAGAACCGCGCCAGATAGTTTGGACCACCGGCTTTGGGCCCCGTACCTGACAATCCTTCCCCGCCAAAGGGTTGCGAGCCGACAATTGCGCCGATCTGATTGCGGTTCACATAGATATTGCCTGCATGAATCGCCTCGGTCACGTGCTGAACCCGGTCGTCGATCCGGGTGTGCAGGCCAAATGTCAGCCCGTATCCGGTCGCATTGATATCTGCGATAACCTTGTCGATCTCGGCTGCCTTGAACCGGGCCACATGCAGGACAGGGCCAAAAATCTCACGCTCAAGCGCGGCAATGCCGCTGATTTCGATCAATGTGGGTGCAATGAATGTGCCGTCTGCGGGCACCTCCAGCTCCTTGAGGATGCGATCTTGGGCGCGGGCGCGCGCGACGTGATCAGCAATAATCTCGTGCGCCGCCTTGTCGATCACCGGCCCACAATCGGTTGCGATTGGCCACGGGTCACCAACCTGCAAGCAGTCCATCGCGCCTGTGAGCATGCGCAGCACGTCCTCGGCGACATCCTCTTGCACATACAGACAGCGCAGTGCCGAACAGCGCTGACCTGCGGATTGAAACGCGCTTTCGATGATAGACTGTACCGCTTGTTCCGGCAGGGCGGTGCTGTCGACGATCATTGCGTTCAGTCCGCCCGTCTCGGCAATCAGTGGTGTGCCGGGGCGCATGTGACCGGCCATGGAGGCCCTTATTTTCAGCGCGGTCGCGGTCGAACCTGTGAACGCAACACCGTTGATCCGTGCATCCGAGGTCAGGGCGGCCCCGATCTCAGGACCACCGGGCAGCAGTTGCAAAACGTCACGCGGAACGCCTGCCTCATGCAACAGCTGAACCGCGCGATAGCCGATCAGCGGCGTTTGTGGTGCAGGTTTTGCAAGCACAGCGTTGCCCGTGGCCAAGGCGGCGGATATCTGGCCCGTGTAAATGGCAAGTGGAAAGTTCCACGGGCTGATGCAGGTGAAGATACCGGCTGGTTCAGCCTGTGGGATGTTGGCAGCATAGTAACGCAGAAAATCCACCGCTTCGCGCAATTCTGCAACCGCGTCCGGCAGGGATTTGCCGGCTTCGCGTGCAAGCAACGCAAAAAGCTCTCCAAAGTGCTGTTCGTAAAGATCAGCCACTGTGTTGAGTACCTTGTTGCGCTGGGCTGCTGGCACATCCCACGGGCGGGCCGTGGCAAGGGCCAATTCGACATCTGCGGGACTGGCCGGTGCCACTGTCCCGGGTTTGTCCTGTGGTTGAGCGGGGTTTAAGACCGGCGCGCCGGGCGCTGGCTGCGCGGTATCCGAAAGCAGGGGTTCGGCGTGCCATTGATGCGCCGCAAACGCGTTGCGTGCGGCGTTGATCGTGTCCAGTGTCGGTGTGTGGTGCAGGTCGAACCCTTTCGAATTGGGACGCTCTGGCAAAAACAGCTCGGGGCCGGTGGGCAGCGGCGGCGGTGGCGCGTCAACAGCATCGAACGGGTCGGCGGCGACATCTTCAGGTGGCACCGACGTATCGACAATCTGATTGACAAAGGACGAGTTGGCACCGTTTTCCAGCAGCCGCCGCACCAGATAGGCCAGAAGATCCCGATGCGCACCCACCGGGGCATACACCCGGCAGCGCGTGGAGTTTGCGTCCATAACGATCTGATGCAGTGTTTCGCCCATGCCATGCAGGCGCTGGAATTCAAAGGGCTGATCTTTGGCCATATGAAGGATCGCAGCAACCGTATGCGCGTTGTGCGTGGCGAATTGAGGATAAATCCGATCCGTCATTCCCAGCAGTTTACGGGCGTTGGCAACATAGGAAATGTCGGTTGCTGCTTTTTGGGTGAAAACCGGAAAGCCATCCACGCCTTCGACTTGTGCGCGTTTGATTTCGGTATCCCAATAAGCGCCCTTGACCAGACGAACCATCAATTTGCGGTCATATCGACAGGCCATCTCGTACACGGTGTCTAAAACCAGACCTGCCCGAGGACCATAAGCTTGCACCACAACACCAAACCCGTCCCAACCGGACAGGGCAGGTTCGGCCATTACTGCTTCGATCACTTGCAGCGACAGGGATAAACGATCCGCCTCTTCCGCATCGACATTCAGCCCCATCCCGGCTGCCTTGGCCAATAAAGCCAGCGCGCGCAACCGCGGCACCAGCTCCTTCATGACGCGCGCCTCTTGGGCCAGTTCGTAACGCGGATGCAGCGCCGAGAGTTTGACGGAAATCCCAGGGTTGGCGCGAATATCGTCATGTATGCACGCATCGGCAATTGCGGCAATCGCCTTGGAATAAGACAGGTGATAGCGCGCGGCGTCAGCTTCGGTCCGTGCGGCCTCGCCCAGCATGTCATAAGAATAGGTGTAACCCTGCGCCTCTAGCCCTGCGGCGCGTTCCATGGCTGAGTGAATAGATTCGCCCAGTACAAACTGCCGACCCATTTCTTTCATCGCACGTCCGACAGCCGTACGAATGACTGGTTCACCCAGACGTTTTATCGCGCTGCGCAACGTGCCGACGGGTGACGGTTTTCCTTCGTCCAAAACCTTTCCTGTCAGCATCAACGCCCAGGTTGAGGCGTTGACCAGCGAGGACGAGGATTGCCCCAGATGTTTGCCCCAATCTGACGGCGCGATCTTGTCTTCGATCAATGCGTCGATCGTGTCTGCGTCCGGCACACGCAACAGCGCTTCTGCCAGGCACATCAAGGCCACGCCTTCTTCTGTGGACAGCCCGTATTCAGCCAGGAAAACCTCCATCATTCCCGGCGATGTACTGGAACGGATGTCGCGCACCAGCTGCGCTGCTGCTCCGGTTATTGCGGAGCGGTCGGACTGTGTCAGGGCCGCCTGATCGATCAGCCCCTGCAAGACGACATGCTGATCGCTATAGGTTCTGGAATCGATCAGGGTGCGCAGGTTATGAGACATTTGTCCTCCGGTCGTTTTTTCCAGTATATCTGTATACTCACAGGACAATCGATCAAATTGGTCGATTTTACGCATCAATCTCCTTAATTTACGGACCATGACAATGCAAAACGACTTTCCCGATCTTGACCGCTTTGACCGTGCCATCCTGCGTGCCTTGGCTGAAGACGGGCGTATTTCGGTCGCTGACCTCGCCCGGCGCATCGGTTTGTCGAAATCGCCGACGCAGGCCAGGATGAAACGTCTTGAGGCGGATGGGGTCGTAACCGGATACCGCGCCATGCTTGATCCCATCCGGCTGGGTCTGGACCATGTTGCATTTGTCGAAGTGCGCCTGGCGGATACCCGCGAAAAAGCGCTGGCGGATTTCAACGCAGCTGTCCGCAGGATCGCCGAGATTGAGCAGGCACATATGATCGCATCGAATTTTGACTATTTGCTCAAGGTACGCACCGGATCAATGTCTGAATACCGGACCGTTCTGGCCGAGAAGATTTCATCGCTGCCCCATGTCGCAAGCACATCGACATTTGTTGCGATGCAAGCGGTCAAGGAAAGCGGACTGCTGGGCGCCTGGGACGCACAGACTTGACGAATGCAGGCTGCGCCCCATGCTTGGTCTATGAAACGCATCTTCTTTCTGACTTTCGTAGCTGTGTCGTTCGCAAACGTGGCGGACGCGCAGGAATGCCCCGCCGCACCTGACCATTCAGACGGGGTTGCGGCCCTGATCGTGCAGGCTCAGACGGCCAATTCGCAAACCGAGGCACGTGTGTTTTCAAATCAGATGTGGGAATTGTGGACAGACGCGCC
>JBCCIK010000105.1:0-12268 GCA_039028255.1 Pseudomonadota bacterium
CAACTTCTAACCCTTCGCCATCGATGTTCAGTGCGCGGCTGTCCGAAGTGACGGTGCCACGGTTAACGAATGAACCGCCAGCGTGATCACCGGTGCCAAAGTACACACCGTTTTGCGCACCCGCGAACAGACCGCCTTCTTCGTTGATCAACTGACCCTGGAAGTTGACGTTGTTCACTGCACGGAACGCGCCGACAGTGCCGTTTGCACCTTCTGAGGCAACTGTGCCCGAGTTGGTGATGACGCCCGAGAAGGTTCCGACGTTGCCGACGTTGCCAATGCGGATACCGTCACCGGCAGCATTGGTGCTCGCCGCCGCGTTGCCACGACCCTGGATCGTTCCGGCATTGTTCAACTCGAACGCATTCTCGCCAGCAATTTCAGCACCAAAGCCTGAACCTTCGTTGCCTTCACCAGCGTCGACAACACCACTTTCCAGGTTGTTAAAGGTGAAGTCCTGCGCGGTGCCGTCAGCATAGACCGTACCGTTGCGCTGGCTGTCGGTTCCGACGATGTCACCGGCGTTGTTCACTTCAAGGTCAATGCCGTCGATGTTGAACGCACGGCTGTCGGACGAGATGGTTCCGCCTTCCAGGTTGTTGAACACACCGCCGGTGTGATCCGCGCCTTCGCCTGCGACCGGGTTGCCGAAATAGACACCATTCTGTACGCCCGAGATGTCGCCAGAGTTGTTGAACTCACCCTGGAACGACACACCGTTTACAAAGCGCACACCCGCGACAGTTCCGTTTGCACCTTCCGAGTCGATGGTGCCGGTGTTGTTGATGATTGCATCAGTGGTTCCGACATTGCCGACATTGCCGATCCGCACACCGTCACCGGCTGCGTTGGTGCCTGCGGCAGCATTGCCACGGCCCTGAATGGTGCCCGCGTTGTCCAATGTGAACGAGTTTGCACCGTCTGCCGCGCCACCGATTTCGACGCCAAAGCCCGAGCCCTGATTGTGCTCTCCCGCGTCGATAGTTCCGGTGACAAGGTTGTTGACCGAGAAGTCGTCGGCTGTGCCGTCGGCATACACGGTGCCGTTGCGCTGATCACCGGTGCCAAGAATGTCACCTCCGTTGATCAGGTTTACACCTGTGCCGTCGATGTTCACCGCGCGGCTGTCCGACTGGATCGTGCCAAAGTTCAGGACGTCCAGATCATGTTCGCCCTGACCGATATACAGGCCGTTCGCCGCGCCTTCGATCACACCGGTCGAAGTGTTCAGGATTTCACCTTCAGCATTTGCGCCGTCGGCGATGCGGATACCGGCAGCGGTGCCTTGTGTACTTTCCGAGGTGATCAGGCCGCTGTTGAGGATTTCAGTTTCAAGGATGGTGCCTTCCGCGCCGTTGTTGATGCGGATACCGTCACCGGCCAGTGCCGTGTTTGACGCGGCCTGACCCCGGCCCTGAATGGTGCCGCCAAAACCGTTGAACACATCTGTTTCAACCCGGTCGCCGATCTCATCCCCGACCTGCAGGGAAATACCGGCGCCCTGGTTGCCTGCGCCGGCATCCACAGTTCCGCCCGTGAAGTTCGAGATCGAGATGTCTTCGGCTGTGCTGTTGGTGTAGATTGTACCGTTGCGCTGATCGCCGGTGCCCAGAATGTCGCCAAAGTTGCGTACGTCAATGCCCTGGCCCTGAATGTCCACCGCGCGGCTGTCCGAACTGATGACGCCACCAGCGAAATTGTCCAGACCGCCCGAGCTGTCTGCGCCTGCAAACTGAACGCCGTTGAACTCGCCCGCGATTTCACCAAAGTTGCGCACCGATGCGCTGCCGGTGACCTGAACGCCGGTCGCCAGCGCGTCGGGGCCGCTGTTGGCTTCGATGCTGCCCGACCGGAAGTTGAAGACATCGACATCGTCGCCCTGTGCCTGAACGGCGGCAACAGCGTTGTTGGTGACAATCTCGCCAAAGTTCAGCAGGCGCGAAAAGTCGTTGGCCAGAACAAAGGCGGGGGTGTCATCCACCACCGTGCTTTGGAAGAAGTTGTTGAAAAGAGTTTGGCCGTCGCGTGTGGTCTCTTGCGCCAGGGTTGACGTGGTCAAGAGACGGGCGCGCAGGCTTTCTACGAATTGGGACAGCATAGGTCACTCCGTCAGGTTTGTTGCGTGATGCAGGCGGCCCGTTTGATTGGGCATCCGACGCAACAAAGGAGTAGGCGCAGCCCCGGCGCATGAATAATTCATGGTTCAAATCGGGGGTATAACCGACGCAAATAGTCACGAAATGCGTGAGGTCTGAAACCTTTGAGCCGTGAAAAACAAGGGCTCTGGCGCCTGCGGATCACGGCAATTGACCTATTCACTTTCGCAAATTGACAGATTTGTTAACGAAAGTGAGCCAAAACCCCGGCAGATTTTATGCCCGGGACTTCTGAATCCGGCCTGTCGGGGGTAGTTTCTAATGCAAATGAAACCTGTTGTTATCCAAGATTTTCGCCGCAAATGAATATCAGAGACCTGGAATACGTCCTTGCGATTGCCAGACACGGCCAGTTCAGTCAGGCGGCAGGTGCTTGCAATGTCTCTCAGCCTGCGATGTCCAATCAGATCAAGAAACTGGAAAATGAACTGGGCACAGAGCTGTTCCTGCGTCTGAACAATCAGGTGCGCCCGACCCCCTGCGGCCTGCGCGTCGTTGAGATTGCCGCGCGTATTCTGGAAGATACGCAAAAAATCCGCGATACCGCGACTGAATTCCGCGACCCCGAGGCCGTGCCCTTTACAATCGGCATGACTCCGACGCTGGCTCCGTACCTGACGCAGTATTTTTCGGACCTGTTCAACGCGCTGTTCCCGCGCATGCGTGTGACCATGGTCGAGGATCTGCCGCAAAACATGCTGCGAATGGTCGAAGATCACGCGCTGGATCTGGCGCTGGTTGCCAAGATCAACAACAGCGATGCGCTGGATTTCACCTCTATCTGGTCCGAGCCGTTGTTTTTGGGTCTGCGCAAGGGTCATCCGCTGGCCACGCTTGCGTCGATTTCACCACAGGACGTGCCGCCGCATGATTTCATCCGGCTTCCGCACAGTTTTGGATATGAACTTGAGGATCGGTTGCCGAAACAGAATTCGTCGCCCCGTGTCGGCAAGCGGTTCGACCTGTCTGCGCTGCGATTTGAAACCATATGCCGGCACATCTGTCATACGGATGACTGTACCATCGTGCCGGCCTTGGCAGCCGAGCAGTTCAAACGGGACAACTGGCCGCTTCATTTCATCCCGTTTGATGCGCCCGGCCATCTGCGTGATCTCGGGGCCGCAACCCGGCCAAACTGTCCACGCAAGCCGATGCTGGCGCGGATCGGGGCGTACATCCGCGAAAAGCCTCCGGTTGGCGTGATCCCCACCTTCAGCCCGGAAACACCGGAAAACCAGGCGGAAACAACCGCGCGGGCATTTGTCGGCGCATAAGACTGCCCATGCCGGGTTGACGCGATGCGAACTGCGCCACTATCGGTGGGGTAATATTGGGGCAGGGGCGACAGATGACAGCACTTGGACTGAGACACGAAGGCATGCGTCTGGGCGGACAGGTGGTCTTTGCCGACGCAACCATTCCGGTGCACTATCCCTACACCAATGCTGTGATTGGCTCGGTGCCGGCCGGTGGTGCCGAACATGCGCGCCGTGCTTTTGACATAGCGGCTGGCTACACGCCCTGTCTGACCCGTCACGAACGCAGCCGTATCCTGCTGAGAACCGCTGAACTGATCGGGGACAGGCGCGACAGCCTGGCCAACTTGCTGACGCTGGAGCTGGGCATCTGCCTTCAGCATGCTGTGTACGAGACCCGACGCGCACAGGATGTTTTTCAGTTCGCATCCGCCGAGGCCCTGAAGGACGATGGTCAGATTTTTTCCTGCGATCTGACTGATAATGGCAAAGCCCGCAAGATTTTCACCAAGCGCGAGCCGGTTAGAGCGATCAGCGCCATAACCCCGTTCAATCATCCTTTGAACATGGTCGCTCACAAGGTTGCACCCTCGATCGCAACCAACAACTGCATGGTATGCAAGCCGACCGAACTGACTCCTTTAACCGCGTTGTCCCTGGCCGACATTTTGTACGAGGCCGGTCTGCCACCCGAGATGTTTCAGGTGGTGACGGGATGGCCGGATGATATTGGCAACGAAATGATAACCAATGCGCACGCCGACATCATCACGTTTACCGGCGGAGTGCAGGTTGGCAGGCTGATTGCATCCAAGGCCGGGTTCAGGCGGCAGGCGCTGGAATTGGGCGGTAATGATCCGTTGATCGTGTTGAACGACCTTGACGATGCGGATCTGGACCGGGCCGCCACCATCGCCGTGGCAGGGGCAACCGGCAATTCCGGTCAGCGCTGTACGGCGGTCAAGCGTATTCTGGTTCAGGAACGTGTGGCCGATCGTTTTGTGCCAAAGGTTCTTGAAAAGGCCCGGGCCATTCGTTTCGGTGATCCTCTGGACCCGGAAACCCAACTGGGCTGTGTGATCCATGCCAAAGCGGCGGAACTGATCGAAAACCGGGTGCTGGCGGCGGTCGAACGTGGTGCCGACATCTTGTACCATCCGGCGCGTCAGGGCGCTTTGCTGCCGCCCATCGTCATCGACAACGTCCCCCATGACAGCGCGCTGGTGATGGAGGAAACGTTTGGTCCTGTCATTCCCGTCTTACGCGTCCCTGATGACGATGACGCGGTGATGGCAATTTCGAATGCAACCGCTTTTGGTTTGTCATCCGGCGTCTGCACCAACGATCTGAACCGGGCAATCGCATACATCAACGGGCTGAACGTGGGCAGTTGCAATATCTGGGAACAGCCCGGCTACCGGATCGAGATGTCCCCGTTCGGAGGGATCAAAGACAGTGGGAACGGGGTCAAGGAGGGCGTCATCGAAGCGATGAAATTCTTCACCAACGTCAAAACTTACTCACTACCCTGGCCGGAATGATCGCGATCGCCGCAGGTCCGGCCCAGGATCAATAGGTGGTTCGCATCTGATATCCCTGATGAAAGGTCATCCGCACAAACGTAACGGGCGCATCCCGGAACCACGTTGTGCGCTCCAGTTGAAACAGGGGGGTACCCTGCGGGACTGACAGGAATTCCTGTAATGATCCCGTTGCTGGTACGGCGGAAAACGCGATCTCGGCATTCGAGAACGGCATTTCCGACAGCAACCATTCATTGGGCCCAACATTCAAAAAATCTTGATCCGTAACGTGCGGGACGGTGGCTATGTTGATCCAGCGTTCCTCGAACTGGAATGGCCGGTTATCGGCATGATGCATGCATGTCAGATGCAGAATCTGAGCACCTTCGCTCAAGGCCAGTTTGGCCTGAAGCCAGCCGGGGCAATCCATACGCGACCGGCTGACCAGCGCATAGCGATAGGTGGCATTCATATCCTCAACCGTGCGACGCACCACGGTGATCGGAAAACTTGCCTGTTTGACCGGGGCCGTCACCACACGTGTTCCGCCCTTGCGTTTGCGGGTCACGATACCCTGATCGGCCAGTTCCCGCAGCGCGCGGTTGACGGTTGCACGGGCGCAACCGAACTCTGCGGCAAGTTCCAGTTCTGTGGGCAGCAGGCTGCCTTGTGGCCAGATCCGGGATTGTATGCGATTCATGACCTCGTCCCGAATATCCTGAAACCCGATCAGCTTTTGATCTGTCACTGCCTTGCCTCGTTATTTTTACCAAGTCTGTACATAATGTGCGCGTGCGATGTGATCCGTGTAAAGGGGTCCGGTGATCATTAGACCTCGGACAGGACGCTGTTCATGGCCGTCCGGTATGCCGCAATAATGCTGTCCCGCGCGATGTGGCGGCCGTTTCGCACCTGATGGCGACCTGCGGACCACAGGTCTGTGACAACGTCGTCCGTGCCTGCAAAGATCAGGCCATCCAGAAACTGTTCCGGTTTGAGACAGCACAGGGTCGGAGTCTGCGTATCGATCGCCACAAGATCCGCAAACATGCCTTCTTGAATTGTTCCGGCGTGCCGCCCAATCGCCTGTGCGCCGCCACGGGCTGCAGCGCAGTACAGTGTATGACCTGTGAATCCATCTGGCGTGCAAAGGACATTGCGGGACAGGTCACGCAGGCGCTGGGAATATTCAAGCAGGCGCAGCTCTCCTGTGAGCGAAATCATGATGTTGGAATCCGACCCGACGCCAAACGCGCCCTGGGCGTTGTGATATGCGGCCCCGTTGAAGGCGCCATCACCCAGATTGGCTTCGGTAATGGGACACAACCCCGCAACCGCACCGGATGCGGCCAGGCGGCGTGTTTCAGCATCGGTCATATGTGTTGCGTGAATCAAGCACCACCTGCCGTCAACCGGGGCATTGCCAAGCAACCATTCAACCGGGCGAGCGTCCAATACATCGCTAACTTCTTGAATTTCCTTGGGCTGTTCCGCAATATGAATATGGATTGGTCCTGCGTCACACGCAGCCAGAACCGCTTGCAATTCATCCGGGCTGGTTGCGCGCAAGGAATGTGGCGCAATCCCAAGGGCGTAGTCGCCAGGCATATTCGGCATCGTATCCCGTATGCGCCCAACCAACGTCAGAAACCTGTCGACATCATTGCCGAAACGCCGCTGGCGGGGTTCCAGCGGGTTCTGCCGAACATCGGAATATGAATACAGCACGGGCAGGTGCGTTAGGCCAATCCCGGTTGAATTTGCAGCAGCCATGATCCGTGCGGACAGTTCGTCGATCCGTGTATAGGGCGTGCCGTCGGGTTGGTGATGCAGATAATGAAATTCACCGACCGAGGCATATCCGGCTTCTTGCATTTCCATAAAAACCAAAGCGGCGATGGCCTGAACATGATCGGGGTTCAGATGGGCGGTGAACCGATACATCAAATCGCGCCACGTCCAGAAACTGTCCTGCCCGGCCTGACGTTTCTCGGTCATGCCTGCCATGGCCCGCTGAAAGCTGTGGCTGTGCAGATTCGCCATCGCGGGCAATACGGTATCCACAACATAGTCGCCGGTTTGGGCCGTGGTGTCCCGCGTCAGATGCGCGATACGCCCGTCCTCGATCTGCAGACGCAAGTTTTGCACCCAGCCGGACGTCAACAAGGCGTGCTCTGCAAAGATCGAGGTCATGCGATGCTCCAATTTTATGGATAGACATAATACAGAAAGACTTGTACTAGAAAAGGGGCAATTCACAGAGAGACGTTTTGCCATGCACGCCCGGGATCAGGTGTTCACAGATATGCACGCCGCGACAATGACCGAAGGTGCGACCCCCTATGGTCTGATTGAGGATGCGGCTGTCGCTGTGCGGCAAGGACGTATTGCCTGGGCGGGGCGCGCGCGCGCGTTGCCCGCAGATTACGCGGGCCTGCCCACGACCAGCCTTGGCGGTCGGTTGATGACCCCTGCGTTGATTGATTGCCATACGCATCTGATTCATGGGGGTCATCGCGCGGCCGAGTTCGAGATGCGGTTGAAAGGCGCCACCTATGAGCAGGTGGCACGGGCAGGAGGAGGCATCATTTCGACGGTTGATGCAACCCGCGCCGCCACCCTTGAGGATCTGATCGCGCAGGCGCTTCCCCGGCTGGACGCGCTGTTGGCTGAAGGCGTTGCGGTCATTGAGGTCAAATCCGGCTATGGGCTGGATCGCGAAACTGAACTGAACATGCTGCGCGCCGCCCGCGCCTTGGCCCAGCATCGGGATGTGCGGGTGATCACCAGCTTTCTCGGCGCGCATGCAATCCCTGCAAACTACGCCGGTCGCCCCAATGAATACATTGCCGAAATCTGCATTCCGACGCTCAGGGCCGCCCATCGCGAAGGGCTGGTGGATGCGGTCGACGCCTTTTGTGAAAACATCGCCTTTCTGCCGGATCAGCTGATCCCATTGTTCGACGCAGCCCGGGATTTGGGGCTGCCGGTCAAGCTGCATGCCGAGCAACTGTCGAATCTTGGCGGGGCAAAGCTGGTTTCGCAGTATGGCGGTTTGTCGGCGGATCACATCGAATATCTGGATGAAGAGGGCGTCGTGGCCATGGCACAGGCCGGCACGGTTGGCGTCATCCTGCCCGGGGCGTTTTATACGTTACGGGAAACACAGCGCCCGCCGATTGAGCTGTTGCGCAAACACAATGTGCCAATGGCGCTGGCAACAGATTGTAACCCCGGCTCTGCGCCGCTCAGCTCTTTGCTTTTGGTCATGAATATGGGGTGCACTCTGTTTCGCATGACACCCGAGGAAGCCTTGCAAGGTGTGACCATCCACGCCGCGCGGGCTCTGGCCTTGCGCGATTGCGGACAGATCGCCGCCGGAATGCGCGCCGATCTTGCGATCTGGGATGTGACGCACCCGGCCGAACTGTCTTATCGCATCGGATTCAACCCGCTGCACACACGTATTCTAGGAGATCCCGCGTGAGCGATCTTGTTCTTATCCCGGGCGAAGTGACTTTGGCGCAATTAGAGTGTGTTTTCCGGGACGAACGCGCCGTACGGCTGCACCCGGATTGTCGCCCAGCCATTGATGCGGCGCATGAGTGTATTGCTCAAGCCGCAGCAGGTGATGCGGCGGTCTACGGGGTCAACACCGGCTTTGGAAAGCTGGCCAGTGTCAAGATCGAAGCCCTGGATACAGCAACGCTGCAACGCAACCTGATCCTCAGTCATTGCTGCGGCGTCGGACCAGCCATCCCGCGCGCCCATGCGCGGCTGATGATGGTGTTGAAACTGCTCAGCCTCGGCCGGGGGGCTTCGGGTGTGCGGCTGGTCGTGATTGACCTGCTGGAGGCGATGCTGGCCAAGGGTGTGACACCTGTTATTCCGGCGCAGGGGTCCGTGGGTGCGTCGGGCGATCTGGCGCCGCTGTCTCACATGGCGGCGGTGATGATGGGGGCAGGCGAGGCTGAGTTTGACGGGCGGCGCATGGGGGGCGCTGAGGCGTTGACGGCAGCCGGTCTCAACCCGATTGACCTGGGCCCCAAGGAAGGACTGGCGCTGATCAATGGCACGCAATTCTCGACCGCGTTTGCTTTGGCCGGCCTGTTCGGCGCGTGGCAGGCGGCCCAAAGCGCGCTGGTGACATCGGCGCTGACTACAGATGCTATCATGGGGTCGACCGCGCCCTTGCAGCCCGAAATACACAGGCTGCGCGGTCACAAAGGCCAGATTGAGGCCGGGGTCACCATGCGGACTATTCTGGCAGGGTCGGTGATCCGCGAAAGCCATCGTGACGGCGACACCCGTGTACAGGACCCGTATTGTATTCGCTGTCAGCCGCAGGTCGTGGGGGCGGCCATGGATGTTCTGCGACAGGCTGCGGCCACGCTAGAGATCGAAGCCAACGCTGCCACGGACAATCCGCTGGTTCTGGTCGAAACGGGGTTGATTGTCTCGGGCGGCAATTTTCATGCCGAACCGGTGGGTTTTGCCGCCGATATGATTGCGCTGGCCGTGGCTGAAATTGGCGCAATCGCGCAACGCCGTATTGCCCTGATTGTCGATCCGGTGCTCAGCTTTGATCTGCCGCCATTCCTGACACCCAATCCCGGTCTGAATTCCGGCCTGATGATTGCCGAGGTGACGACAGCGGCATTGATGAGTGAAAACAAACATTTAGCCAATCCATGCGTCACTGACAGCACCCCCACCTCGGCCAATCAAGAAGATCATGTAAGCATGGCGGCCCATGGCGCGCGGCGTCTGGGACAGATGGTCACCAACCTAGAGCACATTCTGGGGGTCGAGCTGTTATGCGCGACGCAGGGTGTGGAATTTCGCG
This sequence comes from Pseudomonadota bacterium, assembly GCA_039028255.1. Taxonomy (GTDB): domain Bacteria; phylum Pseudomonadota; class Alphaproteobacteria; order Rhodobacterales; family Rhodobacteraceae; genus Ruegeria. The sequence continues at coordinate 9,782 of JBCCIK010000105.1, forward strand.
CGCCGCTGCCCACCAGCAAGGTGTTGCAAGCGGTGATGGCCTGTCTGCGCAGTGTTGTTCCTCCGCTTGGTGACGATCGGTACACCGCGCCGGATATCGAAGCTGCATCCGCCCTGATCGCCAGCGGCGCAATTGTGCGGGAAACAGGTATCACAATGCCAAAGCTTGGCACATGACGATGCCCGTGGAAATCAGCCGTGGAAACAGCCCGGTGGTTCTGGCAATGCCACATACCGGCACTTTCATACCCTCTACGATCGAGGCAAAGCTGAACGCGCGCGGCAGCGCATTGGCGGACACCGATTGGCATATCCATACGCTCTATGACGGGCTTCTGCCCGGTGCGACAACCGTGCGCGCCACGTTCAGCCGGTATGTGATCGATGCAAACCGTGATCCTGCGGGCGTTTCGCTTTATCCGGGCCAGAACACCACGACGCTGGTGCCACTGACAGATTTTGATGGTCACGACATTTGGGATATCCCGCCGTCGGACAAGGATACCGCCGAACGCCGTGACGCGTTTCACGCACCCTACCATGCTGCCCTTGCGGGCGAACTGGCGCGCGTCAAGGCGATCCACGGGATTGCTGTGCTGTATGACTGTCACTCGATCCGCAGCCGGATACCCTTTTTGTTTGACGGCGTGCTGCCGGATATGAATCTGGGCACGGATGGCGGGGTCACCTGCGCGCCCGAGATTGAGGCCATCGCACATGAATTCGCAGCATCCTCGCCGTTCAGCATCGTATTGAACGGGCGTTTTCGTGGCGGCTGGACAACGCGGCATTATGGCCGCCCGGCCGAGGGCCTGCACGCGGTGCAGATGGAACTGGCCCAATCCACTTACCTGTCACAGGAACAGTCTCCGTGGGCTTATGACGCGGACAAATCGGCCCACCTGCGCCGCTGGCTGTTCGATATCCTTGATGCCATCCAGGACACAGCATTGGAGCTTGCCTCATGACCGACCCTCGCAAAAATACCCGAGACGTGTATCCACCTACGGGGCCGGATCTGAACGCGAAAAGCTGGCTGACCGAAGCCCCGCTGAGGATGCTGATGAACAATCTGCACCCGGATGTCGCGGAAAATCCGCATGAACTGGTGGTGTATGGCGGGATCGGACGCGCGGCGCGAACCTGGAAGGATTTCGACACCATCGTCGCCAGCCTGAAGGATCTGGAACAGGATGAGACGCTTGTGGTCCAGTCCGGCAAACCCGTTGCCATTGTCAAAACTCACACGGATGCGCCCCGCGTTCTGATTGCGAATTCCAATCTGGTGCCGCATTGGGCGACATGGGATCATTTCAATGAGCTGGATAAAAAAGGCCTGATGATGTACGGCCAGATGACTGCTGGCTCCTGGATCTACATTGGCACGCAAGGCATCGTGCAAGGCACATATGAAACCTTTGCCGAGGCCGGTCGGCAACATTATGACGGTGATCTGACGGGCAAATGGATTCTGACCGGCGGTCTGGGCGGCATGGGTGGCGCGCAACCGCTGGCAGCGGTTTTTGCGGGGGCCTGTTGTCTGGCAGTGGAATGTAACCCGGACAGCATCGATTTTCGCCTGCGCACCAGATATCTGGATGAAAAAGCGGAAAATTTGGACGATGCTCTGGCGATGATCGACCACTGGACAAAAGCGGGTCAGGCGAAATCGGTTGGGCTGCTTGGGAATGCGGCCGAGATATTTCCGGAAATCTACGCCCGCATGAAGGTGGGCGGTCTGCGCCCGGATATCGTTACGGATCAGACATCGGCACATGATCCGGTTAATGGCTATCTGCCGCTTGGCTGGACACTGGCACAATGGCGCGCCCAACGCGAAAGCGATCCCAAGGCCGTCGAAAAGGCCGCCTGCGCGTCGATGAAACAACATGTGTCCGCCATGGTTGATTTCTGGAATGCTGGCGTGCCGACTTTGGACTACGGCAACAATATCCGGCAGGTTGCGCTGGATGAAGGTCTTGAGAATGCCTTTGCGTTCCCCGGCTTTGTGCCTGCATATATCCGCCCGCTTTTCTGCCGCGGCGTGGGACCGTTCCGCTGGTGTGCCCTGTCTGGCGATCCCGAAGATATCTACAAGACAGATGCCAAGATGAAACAGCTGTTTCCCGAGAATGCGCATCTGCACACCTGGCTTGATATGGCGCGAGACCGGATTGCATTTCAGGGTTTGCCTGCGCGCATCTGCTGGATCGGGCTGGGTGACCGGCACAAGGCGGGGCTGGCGTTTAACGAAATGGTTCGAACCGGCGAATTGTCGGCACCGGTTGTGATTGGCCGCGATCATCTGGACAGCGGATCGGTGGCGTCGCCCAACCGTGAAACCGAAGCTATGAAGGATGGCTCGGACGCGGTGTCCGACTGGCCGCTGCTGAATGCGCTGATCAATACCGCCTCTGGTGCCACATGGGTCAGCCTGCATCACGGCGGCGGAGTTGGCATGGGCTTTAGCCAGCATGCGGGTGTTGTG
>JBCCIK010000106.1:0-12101 GCA_039028255.1 Pseudomonadota bacterium
GCCATCATCCGGCAATTGCTGGGACGTCGAGGAATTGGCGTCGCCCAGGCCAATCCGCACGGTGCGGAACTGCCAAAGCTGATCCGCAGGTTGCAGGACTGCGGTGAAGACAGATTCAAGGCCGTTCTGATCCACACCCACAGTTGGGATGACGAAACGGCAGATCTGTTCGGACGAACGCCCTTTACTGCGGGGTTTGCCAATTTCCGCGATCCGCGCGATGTGGCCGTGTCGCTGCGAAAACTGCACGAATTGCCATTTGAGAACGCGCTGGAAGCAACGACGCAGTATTTCAAGTTGTTCCACCGCACAGCATTGGGAATGGACGTGCTGGTAATTCCCTACGAGCAGTTAGCGGCGGCAAAGCAGAGCTACATCTTTCAGATCGGGCGACGCCTTGGTTTCTGGCCAAAGTTCGATGAACTGGCCGAGATTGACCAAGAAACCTCGGTAGACAGGCACAAGGCGGTGATGGAGCAGGTCAAGGATGGAAAACTGGATACACTTCAGTCGCGTCAGAACCGGCATCGCAAACTGGTTGAAGACAGCAAGACACTGATCAATGACAGGCACATCCAGTCGGGCGCGTCCGGGCGCTGGCGGACTGAACTGACCGAAGACGAGCAAGCCGCCGCAAACGAAAAATTCGCGGCAATCATCCAGCGATACGGCTATGAAAGTACCTGACGAACCTGTTTCGCCAAGCATCGCAAGGCTGGTCAAAACGGCACTGACATTGTTGCATGCTCGTTCGGGCGAGATTTCTCTGCCAGAGAACGCCTTGAATGCAGTTACGCCGCGGGGCGCAGTAACTCCCGCGCATCTGCCAGCCGTTGACCTGCTGCCGGAAATTGCGGCACAAACGACTCCGGAAACCGGCCGGTAATGCAGGCTCTGTTGTCAGCGGCAGATGATCTGGCGTGGCGTCAGACCTATACCGAAGGGGATGGCTTTGAACGCGCGTATCTCGACCGGTATGGCTGGTTCGATCTCTGCGGCCCAAAAGTCGGTCCTTTCGTATCCCAGGGCTTTCGTCTGATGGGTGGGTATTGGGGCCAGGGACTGGTTTATCCCGATCACGCCCATCCACCGGAGGAGCATTACATTGTCATCGCCGGCGGTGCGCGCTTCCGGTTGGGCGATGATCCGTGGAAAACCCTTGGCCCGGGCGAGATCTTTCATACCCCTCCTGGTGCAGTACATTCGGCGGATATGAGCGACGGTCCGCTGGTCGCGCTGTCGATCTGGCAGGCCGATGATCTGCGCGTGCGCATTGATCTGCCGGGATCAGGGCACGAGGTTGTCAGGGAATGAACACGGCACGGTTCGGCCGGCGGCGGTGTGAGCGTTCGAGTATGGCCGCTCGGACAATCGGTCCGATTTATCAGTCCGGATCATCGCTTCGCGACATCTAGAATGTCGCGAACAGGCGGGCGCTCGGCGTTGCGCCGCCGCAGCCTGATTGCGAGCAGACAGGACAGACAAATGACCACCCTTTCACCAGCCGCACCGCAAACAGTCGAGCTGTTTCACAGCCTCTTTACGCGGTATCTGCATCATCTGCCCGGAACCGAAAAATTCATCGCTGCGCTGTCCAGCGTGGATTCCACTTCTCTATCCCCGCCCCCGATTGAAGACCCCGCAGGCCCATTCATCACCGATGCCGACTGGTCGGCGATGGCATCGCAGAACAGCAGGCCATTGGTCGATGCGTTTTCCCGGCGGATGCGTGATCTGCCATGGCATGTGCCCTATCTCGGCGATCCGGCAGCAGGGCCGGGATTTGCCGAACGGGCGGCATCGACTGGCCGGATCGGTCCCATTGCCCCGGTTCGCAGCCCAGATGTGGCAGGCGGTTTTTTTGTGGTCGGCAGGGATGTCGATTATCTCGACCACAATCATCGGCCCGAAGAACTGTACCTGCCGGTTGCTGGCGAAGCCGAGTTCTGGAATGAAGATACCGGCTGGTCTGTAAAGCGCGCCGACGATGCAATGATCCACCCCAGCTGGCAATGGCACGGCATGCGGACAACCGACAAGCCGGTACTGATTTTCTGGATGTGGCTGGGACCGGAAGGGTTCGGCGATCTGCCGGCACTACGCCCGACATTGGGCGGCGACGACTATGATCTGTCTGGTTGAATTCGCTGCTGCATCCGACAGATCATTGCAAATCTAGCCTTTGCGCCGCCGCCTGCGCCGTCCGCCGCCTGCGTCATCGCCAGGCGCTGCCATTGCGGGCAGATCGGGCAATGCAACCTGTGTTGCCAGTTTAGGGTAGGTCTGCGTCTTGTGCGGCACGGCGATGGCAGCGACGAAGTGGTCTTGAAATTTCTCTTCGACCGCTGTTTCGATCTTCTCGACGGTGCGCACGATATGTTCGATCTCGCGTCTTGCCGCAGAATTCAGCAGGGCGATCCGGGCGCCGGTACCTGCCGCGTTTCCGGCCGACAGCACTTTGTCGATCTCGCAATCCGGGATCATGCCCAGAACCATTGCGTGCAGGGGCGAGATGTGCGCGCCGAAAGCACCGGCCAGGATTACCCTGTCCACCGTTTCGACCTGCATCTTGTCCATCAAAAGCTGTGCTCCGGCGTGCAAGGCCGCCTTGGCAAGCTGGATTGCACGCACATCCGCCTGGGTGACCTGAACCAATGGTCCACCGTCGGCAGTCGCGTCGTGCAAGGTATAGGCCCATGTGCGCCCGTCCTCGGTGATCCGATCTGAGCCCACAGTGTCGCGGGACAGGATCATGCCGTCTTCGTTGATGATCCCTGCAATGCGCATCTCGGCGATCACCTCGATGATGCCGGACCCGCAAATGCCGCTGACCGCGGCGCCGTCAAAGCCATCCTCGTCCGACCAACGTTCGGACCCGATGATGCGAAAGCGCGGCTGCTTGGTTTCGGCATCGATGCGCACACGCTCAATCGCACCCGGCGCTGCGCGTTGTCCTGCGCTGATCTGTGCCCCCTCGAAGGCCGGGCCCGTTGGCGATGAGCACGCCAGCACCTTGTCCCTGTTTCCAAGCAAAATCTCGGCATTGGTGCCGACATCTACGATCAGGGTCATTTCGTCCTGGCGATGCGGGGCTTCTGACAGGGCAACTGCGGCCGCATCCGCCCCGACATGGCCGGCGATGCAGGGCAGGATGTACAGCCGCGCATCGGGATGCATACTTAGTTCCATCTCCCGGGCCCATAGCGTCATGGAATCGGACGTTGCCAGCGCAAAGGGTGCCCAGCCCAGTTCCTTTGGATCGATGCCCAGGAACAGGTGGTGCATGACCGGATTGCCGACCAGCACACCTTCGACAATGTCGGTTCGGTCGATCATCGCCTCTGCGGCGACCTGGCCGATCAGGGCATTGATCGCCTCGCGCACCGCCTTGGTCATCTCTTCGTGGCCGCCGGGGTTCATCATCGAATAGCTGACCCGGCTCATCAGATCTTCACCGAAGCGGATCTGCGGGTTCATCAGGCCAGACGAGGCAGCGACTTCGCCCGTGACCAGATCACACAAATGGCAGGCGATCGTGGTCGAGCCGACATCGAAGGCGACGCCGTAGATCGCGCCTTCGTAGAAACCCGGCCAGACCTGAATGATGCGTCCGTCGGATCGGCCCCTCCCGGTATAGATCGCGACGGTTGCCTTCCACTCGCCCTCGCGCAGCGCCGGTTGCAGCATCTGCAGCGTTCGCAGGTCGCCGATAACGTTGGCGAGTTGCCATTGTTCCCACAGAGCATCCAGCAGGCGTTCCAGATCGCCCTTGGGGTTGTGCATGTCCGGTTCGGCAACCTCGACATAATAAAGCTTGGTCGCCGGATCCATGACGATCTCGCGTGCTTCGGCGCGTTTGCGAACAACCTGTTTGTGAACCTGGCTTTCCTCGGGCACGTCGATGACGATGTCGCCCTGAACCTGGGCCTGACATCCAAGCCGGCGCCCGTCGAGCATACCGCGCTTGGATTTGTAACGCTCCTCGACCTTGTTCCACTCGGACAACGCATCCTGGGCAGCGGTTACCCCGTGCTTGGGGAACTCGCCGAACTGGGGCGCGACCTGGCATTTCGAACAGATCCCGCGTCCACCACAGACCGAATCGAGGTCGACACCCAGTTGGCGCGCGGCCTGTAGAATTGCGGTCCCAACCGGAAAACGCCCGCGTTTGCCCGATGGAGTGAAGATCACCAGAGGATCGGTGCTGTCGTTCATGAACTTTGCCCTGGAACGTGATGTGTCGTGATCTGACAGTTGGTTAGAGTGTCAACGCGCCAAAGGAAAGCGCGTGCTCATTCGCGGCACATTCATGCCCGGTCGCGGCTTAATTACCGTAAAAATATTGTGTATTTATTGTAACAACATTTTGGTAAAGTTATATAATCCGACCCAGGCAGGAGAGATGTGATGATGCGTTCGTTTCTGATGGTACTTTCCGTGCTGCTGATAGCAGTGCAGGCGCAGGCCGCTGAATGGAAACGGCTGATCGAAGCGGCCGATCTTGCGGCACTTACGGAACAGGTGACGATCCTGGATATCCGTGCGCCAGCCAAGTATGCCGCCGGTCACGTGCCGGGTGCGCTGAACGCACCTTATCCCACATGGCGCGGCCCCAGGTCGAACCCGGGGCGGGCTTTGGACGATGATGCATTGACCGACCGGTTGCAGAGCCTGGGGCTGACGCCAGGGGATGCGGTTGTTGTGACCTATCAGGGCACCAGTGCCACCGATTTTGGCTCGGCCGCGCGGGTGTACTGGACGTTGAAGTCAGCTGGACTGCGTAGAATTGCCATCCTGAACGGCGGTGTCACGGCGTGGCAACAAGCCGGAAAGCCGCTCAGCAACGTTTTGGTGACGGCTCCGCCATCCACCGCAGAATTCACACTTGCGGATGATTGGATGATCACGCGCGAAGGCGTGCGCGCGGTGGTCGATGGCAGGGCGGATGCCCAGATCGTCGATGCCCGCCCATTGCCGTTTCTGAAGGGCAAGCGGAAACACAGCGCTGCGAAAGCTGCAGGAACGATCGAAGGCGCAGCGCAGGTGACCCATTCGACGTGGTTCGCTGGCAATGGCAAAAACCGCATTTCGTCTGCGGCAGACGTGATCCGCCTGGCACGCGAAGCAGGTGTCGAGGATGGCACGCGGCGCCCCGTCGCCAGCTTTTGCAACACTGGCCACTGGGCGGCAACGAACTGGTTCGCCCTTTCTGAACTTGCCGGGATCGAGAACGTCAAACTTTATCCAGAAAGCATGGTCGGTTGGACCAATGCAGACCAGCCGACCGTTGTGACCGAGTGATTGCAACGCCGAGTGATGGCAGAGATCAGACTACGCCAACAGGCAGAGCGGTCGTTTCCTTGATCTCTTCCATCACAAAGCTTGCCGAGATGTCCTTGATGGCAACACGCTTGATAAGACGCTGATACAGCCTGTCGTATGCGCGGACATCGGCGACACGGGCATGCAGCAGATAATCAAGATCGCCTGAAGTGCGATAGGCACCAAGTATTTCGGGCATTCCATCGACGGCACGGGTGAACTGTGCCAACCAGGTTTCGTCATGCCGGTCAGTGCGCACGGCGATGAAGACAGTCAGTCCCAGCCCCAGCGCATCGGGATTGCACAGCGCAACCTTCCCGCGGATGACGCCCTTTTCCTCCAAAATCTTTATCCGTCGCCAACAGGCGTTGCGGGAAAGACCGATCTGGCTGCCCAGCACTTCGATGGGCTGATCCGCATCGCCTTGCAGAGCGCGCAAGATCTTGTGGTCCATGGCGTCAAGTTCAATCATATTGACATAATGTGGGAGAAAATCCCAAAAGTCATCAGGTTTGGTGGGAATATTGGGATCTCATTCGACCCTTCGCTGCTCATACTGCCGGCAGCAAAGATGGAGAGAGAAATGCCGATACATCCGATCAAGGCCTTCACGGAACATCCGCAATCTGTCGGCGAAAGCTATCTGCAGCATGCCGGTTTCGCTTTGGGGTTCGCGGCCAGCCTGTTTATTGCTGGGCTTGCAGCCCTCTCCCACGCGATCCTTCCGTTCACGTTTCAAAAAACCGCGTCAGAGATCGTGGCCCGGCTTTATGCACGTACCCATAACAGGGGCAGTCATTGATAGAGCAGAGGTGAAGCATGTGCAGATGGGCCGCCTATCTGGGAGAGCCGATTTACCTGGAAGACATCATCACAGCGCCCGAACAGTCGCTGCTGCGGCAAAGCCTGCATGCCCAGGAGAGCAAGACAGAAACGAATGGCGACGGGTTTGGGATCGCCTGGTATGGTGACAGGCCCATCCCGGGTGTTTACCGCGACATCCTTCCGGCCTGGTCTGATCCTAATCTGTCCAGCATTGCCCATCAGGTTCGGGCCGGCTGCTTTCTGGCGCATGTCCGGGCATCAACAGGTACGGCCACCAGTCGCAGCAATTGTCACCCGTTTACGGTTGGGCGGTGGTCTTTCATGCACAACGGTCAGATCGGCGGGTTTCCGGATTTTCGGCGCAATGCGGACATGTTGATCGATTCACGCCACTATGCGTACCGCAACGGTACAACAGACAGCGAGGCATTGTTTTTGATGGCTTGCAGCAACGGCCTGTCCGATGACCCTAAACGTGCCCTGGAACGCGCAACGGGTCAAATGGAGGAAATGAGCCGCGCGTCCGGCTCTGCGCCCCACATACGCATGACGGTTGCAATGTCGGATGGAGAGACATTGTTCGCCGCCCGATACGCCACGGACCAGCACGCGCCGTCGCTTTACATCAGCAAGGATGACACCGGACCGGGCCGTGCCATCGTCTCGGAACCGCTGGGCAGCGACGGCCGCGGATGGAGCGAAGTACCCGCTGGATTTTTCGTCACAGTCACCAACGGCGACGTTGATATTTCGCCGTTCTGCCCATCATCATGACCCAGCACGCGGGAACGTGACATTCCAGACGCTTGCCCTTGGCGCATGCCCACACCACAATGAACGGCATGATAGCAGAGCTTGGACATTTTGCGCTGATCCTGGCCTTCGCGGTGGCGATCGTGCAGGGCACGCTGCCGCTGGTTGGCGCACAGCGAGGTTGGACGGACTGGATGCGCCTGGCATCGGGCGCGGCGCTGTTGCAGTTCCTGTTGGTCGGATTGTCGTTCGCAGCGTTGATGCATGCGTTCGTGATCTCGGATTTTTCGCTGCGTCTGGTGGCGGCGCATTCGAACTCGTCGATGCCCATGATCTACAAGGTCACAGCAACGTGGGGCAACCACGAAGGCTCGATGCTGCTTTGGGTGCTGATCCTCGCGCTGTTCGGGGGCATGGTGGCCGCCTTTGGGCGCGAATTGCCGCTGCCATTGAAGTCTCGTGCTTTGGCTGTGCAGGCATTGATCGGTGCGGCCTTCCTGGCGTTCATTCTGTTCACGTCCAACCCGTTTGTCCGGTTTCTTGATGCGCCGCCCGATGGTCAGGATCTGAACCCGCTGCTGCAGGACATCGGCCTGGCGATCCATCCGCCTTTTCTCTATCTGGGCTATGTCGGTCTGAGCATGGCATATTCATTTGCGGTGGCTGCGCTGATCGAGGGCCGCGTCGATGCGGCCTGGGCGCGCTGGGTGCGGCCTTGGACACTGGCAGCCTGGATCTCGCTGACGATCGGAATCGCGCTGGGCTCTTACTGGGCCTATTACGAACTTGGTTGGGGCGGCTGGTGGTTTTGGGACCCGGTCGAGAACGCGTCTTTCATGCCATGGCTTATTGCGGCGGCGCTGCTGCATTCAGCGATCGTTGTCGAAAAACGATCTGCTTTGAAAGCATGGACCATACTGCTCGCCATTCTGGCGTTCTCGCTTAGTCTTGTGGGCACGTTCATCGTCAGATCCGGGGTCATAACCTCGGTTCATGCATTCGCGACCGACCCTGAACGCGGTGTCTTCATTCTGGGCATTCTGGTGATTGCCATCGCAGGGTCGCTAACCCTGTTTGCATGGCGCGCACCGTCGATGCGGTCAGAGGGAGTGTTCCAGCCGATCAGCCGCGAAGGCGCATTGATCCTGAACAATCTGTTGCTGGCGGTGGCCTGTGCGGTGGTGTTTGTCGGCACATTGGCCCCGTTGGTTCGAGAGTTTCTCGATGGTGCCAAAATCTCGGTCGGGGCACCCTTTTTTGATCTGACCTTCACGCCGTTTATGGTGTTGCTGTTTCTTGCATTGCCGCTTGGCGCGCTGATGCCATGGAAACGCGGCGATGCCGGCAAGGTCTTGTCGCGCCTTTGGTGGGTGGCGGCGACGGCTCTGGTCGTTGGCGGCGTTGTTTGGGGTTTGCAAAGTGGATCAGCGTTATTGGCCCCGATTGGGCTGGCGCTGGCGGCTTGGCTGGTATTCGGGGCGATTGCCGAGTTGATCGAGCGTGGTGGGTTCGGGCGTGTACCGGCTGGTACGGCGTTCAAGCGTCTTGCCCGGCTGCCGCGCGCAGACTGGGGAAAGTCGATCGCGCATGCAGGTCTGGGGCTTTGTGCCATGGGCATCGCGGCGGTATCAGCGTGGGAGGTCGAGGATATACGCCTGGCCAATCCGGGTGACATGATCCCGCTGGGCCCATATCAGGTACAGTTCCACGGCGTCGAGGATCGGCAGGGCCCGAACTATTCAGCACAGGTCGGCATGTTCACGCTGATGCACGGCGAAGAGGCACTGGCAACGCTGGAGCCCGAAAAACGCTTTTACCCGGTGCAGCGCACACCAACGACCGAGGCTGCAATTGATCCCGGCCTGACCCGGGACATTTACCTTGTGCTGGGGGATCAATCATCAGACGGGGCCTGGGCTGTCAGGTCCTACTACAAACCGCTCGCGAACTGGATCTGGTTCGGTGCCCTGATCATGGCGTTTGGCGGCCTGATCAGCCTGACAGACCGGCGATACCGGGTCGGCGCGGCGGCGCGAAAGGCCAATCCCGGCGTGGTGCCAGCGGAATGATCCGCCAGCTTTTTGTCCTGCGGCTGCTGTGCCTGGGGCTTGTCCTCTGGTCGGCGCCATCCGGCGCGGTCGAACCTGACGAGATTTTGGCAGATCCCGCATTGGAGACTCGTGCCCGCGAGATTTCCAAGGAACTGCGGTGCCTGGTGTGCCGGAATGAAAGTATCGACGATTCGAATGCGGGGCTTGCACGCGATCTGAGGGTTCTGGTGCGTGAAAGGCTGGTTGCAGGCGACACGGATGAAGGCGTCAAGACGTACCTGGTCGACCGCTATGGCGAGTTTGTGCTGCTGAAACCGACATTCACCCTGGCCAATGCTGCATTGTGGTTCGCCGGCCCCGTTGTGTTTCTGCTGGGACTGTTGGCATCGGTTCTCTATGTTCGCAGCCGCCGACCCGTCGTGCCGGAAACGCTGAGTGCGGAAGAACAGGCCGAACTGGAGCGGATTCTGAAAAGATAGGCCTACATGCCGCCGACCTCTGACGCCGCCCCGATAAGATCACACGCCTTTTGGCGCCCCTTTGCAGGGGCCACGCCAAAGCTGGCAGCCAATTGACCCAGTGTCATCGCGTCAGGCGCGATACGGCAACTGGTAGGTGTTCAGGCGACCGTTCAGTACGGTCAACGTGTCGTTCAGCCTTTTCATTTGCGCCGACTCAGACATCGGTACGGAAGACGCTTGCGAGTATTCATCCTGGTTGTCCAACCGATTGAGGATCTGCGTGTTTGTAAGCGGCGAAAACATCTCTGACGTATCCGGCCCGACCTCTGCCCACGGCGACGCATTTATGTGAACAGTCGGCGGGTCGGTCGCGTCGGCATGCATCAGGTAACCAAGCAGCTTTGCATGGCCGTGCGCGCCGGGCTGAATGGCCATATGTGCGGAGATGACGATGTGAACATCCAATTGTCGTTTGACAACGCGCTGCATCAGCCCACCGGCATGTTCTGCGCAGATCTCGACACCAAATCGCAAGCCTTCAACCTTGAATTCGCCGGACTCGATTCCCGGGACCCAAACCACATCACGGTCTGCAAGATCGGCAGAGTTCACCTCTCCCCCATTGTTACGCTTGTGGTACTTGTGGACGATCCTTCCATCATAGGTGATGAACGCCGTGTTCTCGGCATACCAGACGTTGCCCCAATCCCCACTTTCTTGGTGAGCCCTAAGGACCGAAGATCTTTCATTATTCTTTGCCAGTCTGGAACTGGCGCGCGAAACCCGTCGCTTGTTCATGGGCTTCATCCAGGGGATTGTTCCTGCAACCAGCAGCGTCGGGCCAATCTGGCTGATCTTTTGAAGTCTGACCGCGATGGTGTTCTTGGTATCTTCGTCAACGAAATGCTCGCTGCGTGACTTTGCAAAGTAATATTCCGGGATGGCAAAGACGTTGACTGTTTTGTGGCCTTTAATCGGTGGTGGAAGACTGGCATTGAAGTCGATGACAAGCCCTTGCAGAATATCCAGCCGTTCATCCATGGTCAGATGTCCGATTGCGTTCGTGCTGTTGGTTTGTCGGTCTGTTGTGCCCAACATGGTTCCGACCTGCCAAAGGCCGACTCGCAAATCATAGTCCTTCATCAGAAACCTCCCACCGTCATCCCCGCCGTGACAGTCTACCAGAAACCGGTGCATTTCGCAGTATGGCGATTTCCCCGAGAACGCAGCCCGGAAGTTCGTTTTGATGAGAAGGCGAAGCGGGCGGCGGGTGGATGCGCCACGTTCTTCAGAAAGGACAGGCAACCTCCCAGGCTGCCCACTCTCCGTCCGCCGGGTGCCTCAGGTCCAGTTTCGAGGCATGCAGCAGCAACCGTGATGACGCCCTGTAAATTTCCTCGGGCGCGTAGAATGGATCGCCGATGATTGGGTGGCCGATCTCTTTCAGGTGCACGCGCAACTGGTGACTGCGCCCGGTTTCGGGGAAGAGAAGCAGATGGGTCGCCCGGGAATCGCGCCGCGCCACCCGCCATCTGGTTCGCGAAGGTTTTCCGGATTCGAAGCACACTTTCTGCAATGGTCGCCGTGGCCAGTCGGCGATCAGCGGCAGGTCTATTTCTCCCCCATCGGCACTTACGACACCGGCGACTGTTGCCTCGTAGGTCTTGCGCACGACCCGCTGTTCGAACTGGCGGTTGATGATCCGCTGAGCCCGCTTGTTCATGGCAAAAACCATGATGCCCGAAGTTTCCAGATCCAGCCTGTGTACCAACAGCGCATCGGGGATTTCGGCCTTGATGCGGCTTTCAAGGCAATCGCGGTGCGTCTCGGGCTTGCCGGGCACACACAACAGGCCACTTGGCTTGTTGACCAGCAGCAAATCGTCGTCGCGGTGGACGATCTCAAGCGGATCATCCGGCGGCGTATAAAAGGTCATCAGGCGAGGCTGCATCCGAGGGGGCGTATGCGCCGGGCAGGGCAGCGTCAAGCATGGGAAGCGAGCCCCAGTCAAATCCACCTTTCTTGTGTTGGTTTCATCTGCCAAGCTGAGAGAAATCATAGATTCCCACCGGGTACAAAACCATGGCGACACAGGAATGGAATCACACACCGGCTGATCTGCCGCTGGGCGTCAATCCGCTGTTCGTATGGCCTCTCAGGCCCCTTGCCGTGTTGCGGTGGTACTGGGATGGCTGGTTCCCGCTTACGCAGAACATGGCGCTGGTCGGACTGGCTGCTGCGGCGTGGTACCTGACGGCGCCAACCCTGGATACTGCTGTGCAGCCTGGGCTTTGGATGCTGTTGATTCTGCTGCGCAATCTGCTGCTTTTGACGGTGTTGGCGCAGACGCTGCATCTGATCTTTCATGCGCGTCAGCTGCAGGGGCTGGAGCACAAATACGACCCGCGGCCCTTCCCGCGCAAAGGCCGGGTTTTTACCTTTCAAAGCCAGTACTGGGACAATGTCTTCTGGTCGCTGGCATCGGGCGGTGTGATCTGGTCGGCCTATGAGGTGCTGATCTGGTGGGCGATGGCAAATGGATATGCGCCGACATGGGGCTGGGCAGATGGTCCTGTCTGGTTCGTCGCCGTCTTCTTCCTGATCCCGGTTTGGGAGAGCTTTTACTTTTACTGGATTCACCGGGTGCTGCACTGGGGGCCGTTCTACAGGTTTCATGCACTGCATCACC
>JBCCIK010000107.1:0-11997 GCA_039028255.1 Pseudomonadota bacterium
CACCTACTATGTGGTGGCACACTTCCACTACGTGATGTCGTTGGGTGCTGTTTTTGCCATTTTTGCCGGTGTCTACTTCTACTTCGGCAAAATGACAGGCCGTCAGTATTCAGAGTTCTGGGGCAAGGTCCATTTCTGGCTGTTCTTTATCGGCGCCAACCTGACCTTTTTCCCGCAGCACTTTCTGGGCCGTCAGGGCATGCCGCGCCGCTACATCGACTATCCCGAAGCATTTGCACAATGGAACCTGGTCTCGTCGATTGGTGCATTCGTCTCGTTTGCTTCGTTCCTGCTGTTCTTTGGCATCATCTTTTACGCCCTGTTCCGCGGCGCAAAAGTGACTGAAAACAACTACTGGAACGAATACGCGGACACGCTGGAATGGACCCTGCCCTCGCCACCGCCAGAGCACACGTTCGAGCAGTTGCCCAAGCAAGAAGACTGGGACAAAGGCCACGCGCACTGATCCCGGACAACACAATGAAATAAACAAACCCCGCCTGCCCTGGCAGGGTTTTTGTTTTTGCACGGATTGCAAGCCGCAGCGGTATTTTGCCCGAACGTCGCCAGATCGGGAAAAATAGGCTATTCTGGTTCAGGCAAAGTGTCCGGCTTTCCGGAGGTTCCATATGCCTGAAATTGATTTTTGGTACTCGATTGGCAGCACTTACAGTTTCCTGACCATCATGCGCCTGGATGACTGGAGCGCAGAACATGATGCGACCGTGCGGTGGCGCCCGTTCAATGTGCGCACCGTGATGTCCCAGCAAAAGAACATCCCTTTTGCCGGTAAGCCCGTCAAATCCGCCTATATGTGGCGCGATATCGAACGTCGCGCGGCCAAGTACCATATTCACGCAAGTCTGCCCGCACCCTACCCGATCTCAGACCTCGCGCTTGCCAATCAGGTGGCGCTGCTGGGCGCGCAGGATGGCTGGACCAAGGACTTTACACAGAACCTGTACCGCATCTGGTTCGAAGACGGGGTCGAGGCCGGCAGCGAAAGCGCCGTGTCCGAGGCTCTGTTGCGCTGCCAGCAGGATCCGCGTCTGACGCTGGCGCGGGCCCGCAGCCCCGAGGCCGTTGCGGCATTGGCGACCGAAACGGACCGCGCCGTACAGCTTGGCGTTTTTGGCGCCCCCAGCCTTGTGGTGCGCGGCGAGGTATTCTGGGGCGACGACCGCTTGGATGATGCCCTGTCTTGGGCGCGCGTCGGTCATGTCGTTTGACTTTTAAGCGTCGACAGATCGGCTGAGTACGCTATTTTCCCGCCATGCCTTACCAATGGAAAAACACGTCGGACACGGAACAGGAACTCAGGCTTTGGCCGCACAATTCGCTGCCGCCGCGCGGGGCCATGGTTGTGATCCTGATGGTGTTTATGTTCGGTCTGATCCCATTGCTGGCCACCCTTGGATCCGTCATACTGTGGGGGCTTTTGCCATTTCTCCTGCTGAGCGTTCTGGGGCTGTGGCTTGCGATTCAGTCGAATTATCGTGCGCGCAGTGTCTTCGAAGTTCTGACGCTCAATGGAACTCAGGCCCGACTGGTGCACCATATTCCCGGTAAAGGACAGGTTGAATGGTCATGCAACCGGTATTGGGCCCGCCCTGAAATACATGCGCAAGGCGGACCGGTGCCACATTACGTGACGTTGATAGGTGACGGGCGAGAGGTCGAGATCGGCGCATTCCTGTCGGAAGACGAACGCATCAATCTGTATGGTGAGCTTTCACAGAAACTGCGCGGCCCTGCCGCGCAGCAGTGACAGGCTTTTTGGTCAACAGCGCCCGCTGGATGCGGCGCACAGGTGATCCTTGACCATCGGACCAACCTTGCCGAAATCCATGCGACCTGTATATCGGGTTTTGAGCTCGCCCATGACTTTGCCCATGTCGCGGATCGAACCCGCCCCGGTGGCCGTAATCGCCGTCTGGATAGCCTCGGACACTTCGGCATCGTCCAACTGCTTTGGCAGGAACTCTTCGATGACCTCGACCTCGCGCAGTTCACGCTCGGCCAGATCCAAACGTCCGCCCTCTTCATAGGCGCGCGCGCTTTCCTTGCGCTGCTTGGTCATTTTGCCAAGTATTTCAAGAACCTCGACATCACCGCATCCCTTGCTTTCGTCAGTGTCCGAGACACGTGAGGCTATGTCGCGATCCTTGATCGCCGCATTGATCAGCCGCAAGGTTGAAAGGCGTTCAGCCTGTTTGTCTTTCATTGCTTGCTTCAGGGCAGTATTCACCCGTGATCGCATATCCATTCGGTCTATCCATCCCCATGGCAAATGAACCCTGACCATATCCAAACAAAAAGCGCGACACAACAGGGGTCAAATACAACTAAGTTATTGTTTTCATTGTATAGCCTAAAATTTGAACAGGGTTGACCCGACGCGCCAACCCCCTTAGGTATGCGCCGGTTTACCCAACAGGAGAGTCGCGCCATGGCCCAGAACGCCCCGTCCAAGCCCACCGCATGTCTGGCGCTGGCCGATGGAACGCTTTTCTACGGCACAGGCTTTGGCGCAACCGGCCAAACAGTGGCCGAGCTTTGCTTTAACACGGCGATGACCGGTTATCAGGAGATCATGACTGACCCCTCGTATGCCGGTCAGATCGTCACCTTCACATTCCCTCATATCGGCAATGTAGGCGTGAACCCGGATGACGATGAAACCGGCGATCCGGTGGCCGCAGGCATGGTGGTCAAATGGGACCCGACCGAACCGTCGAACTGGCGCGCCGCCGATGCGCTAAAAAGCTGGCTGGCCAGTCGCGGACGCATCGCCATTGGTGGTGTGGACACCCGTCGCCTGACCCGCGCCATCCGCCAGCAAGGTGCCCCGCATGTGGCGCTGGCGCATAATCCGGATGGAACATTCGACATCGCTGCCCTGATTGCCGCTGCGCGCGGGTTTGCCGGGCTCGAAGGTATGGATCTGGCCAAAGATGTCACCTGTGCGCAGACCTATCGCTGGGACGAAATGCGGTGGGCATGGCCAGACGGATATCAGCGCCAGCATGCGCCGGTCCACAAGGTTGTCGCTGTGGATTACGGGGCCAAACGCAACATATTGCGGTGCTTGGCCTCGGCCGGATGTGATGTCACGGTTTTGCCTGCCACATCAACGGCAGCGGACATTCTGGCCCATGATCCGGACGGTGTGTTTTTGTCCAACGGTCCGGGCGACCCGGCGGCAACCGGCGCATACGCGGTTCCCATGATCAAAGAGGTTCTGGACGCAACACGTCTGCCCGTTTTCGGTATCTGCCTCGGGCACCAGATGCTGGCCCTGGCGCTTGGCGGTCAGACCGTCAAGATGAACCACGGTCATCATGGCGCCAACCACCCGGTCAAAGATATGGAGACTGGCAAGGTTGAAATCACCTCGATGAACCACGGATTTGCAGTGGATGCGCAATCGCTGCCTGACGGGGTGGTTGAAACGCATCGCTCGCTGTTTGACGGCTCGAACTGTGGGATACGCATGACCGATCGCCCTGTCTATTCCGTGCAGTACCATCCCGAAGCGTCACCGGGTCCGCAAGACAGCTTTTATCTGTTTGAACGGTTTGTCGCTGCCATGACGGATCAAAAAACACAGGCATAAACCCTGGATTGGCTCGTTTTAACCGTGTGTTAACCATGATTGACCAATCCTGACCGCTGTAACGCGTGTCGGGGTTGTCTGTCATGGCCGAATTGAATCTGCATAATTTCTCAACAGCGGCTCCTATTCCAACTGTCGGAGAGCGCAAACCACTGGGTCAGTGCCTTGTTGCGCAGGGCGTGATCACGCAGGCGCAACTGGACAGTGCCCTGGCCTTTCAGGCCAGACAATCAGCCCCGCTTGGCGAAATTCTGGTCAGCGAAGGCTGGGCCAGCCGCGATGATGTTCTGGCGGCGCTGTCGGTGCAGACCGGTCTGCAAGTCGCCGATCTGAACGCCACGCCGCCAAACCCGGACCTCTGTCAGATCAAGCCTGTGGAATTCTGGCTTAGAAACAATGTCATCCCGTGGTTACGTCTGGGTCCATTGCTTCTGGTGGCGACAGCCCGACCGGATCGCTTTATGACCATCAGTGCCGAAATGGCGGATTGCGATCTGACAGTTGTGCCGGTGTTGGCAGCCCCGGATCAGATCGACCGGTCCATTGCCCATGTTTACTCCAGTGAACTGACGCAGATGGCCGAGACACGCGTTGCCAAAACCCAAAGCTGCCGAACATGGACCGCATGGTCTTGCGCACGGCCTGCGGCCGTCCTGGTTTTGATGCTGGCAGCTTTCCTTGCGTTTCCACTGACGGGGATGACCGTGCTTGTGACCGCCACGGTGGGATCACTTGCCTTGTTTATGATGCTGCGGTTGGCCGGTCTGCTGGCCTTTTTGCAACACAAACGGACGGCGAGGGCGACATCCGACAGCGCGGCGGCTGCGACGCTGCGACTGCCCTGCGTATCGGTCATGGTTCCGCTGTACAAGGAACGGGAAATCGCGGACGTGCTGATCCGGCGTCTGCAAAGGCTTACATATCCCAAGGCTCTTTTGGATGTGATCCTGGTTCTGGAACAACATGATACCGTCACCCGCGACGCACTGGTCAAAATCGAACTGCCCAGCTGGATGCGGATCGTCGAGGTGCCCGCACTGAACGGGCTGACGACAAAACCCCGTGCAATGAACTTTGCGCTGGATTTTTGCCGCGGCGACATTCTTGGCGTTTGGGATGCCGAGGACGCCCCTCAACCCGATCAGATTGAACGTGTCGTGGCCCGTTTCACTCAGGCGGCACCGGACGTTGCCTGCCTGCAGGGTGTTCTGGACTACTACAATCCACGAACAAACTGGCGTTCGCGTTGCTTTACCATCGAATACAACAGTTGGTTTCGCGTCATCCTGCCCGGCATTGCCCGGTTGGGTCTGGTGGTGCCCCTTGGCGGAACGACCTTCTTTTTTCGCCGTCAAACGCTGTTGGAACTGGGTGGATGGGATGCGCATAACGTCACCGAAGATGCCGATCTTGGACTGCGGCTCAGCCGCGCAGGATATCGCACGGAAATGGTGGATACGACCACATTCGAAGAGGCCAATTTTCGCGCCTGGCCCTGGATCAAACAACGATCGCGTTGGCTCAAGGGGTTTATGGTGACCTATCTGGTCCACATGCGCGCGCCGCGCCGGTTGTTGCAGGATCTGGGGTTTTTGAAATTTTTCGGTGTTCAGGCTTTTTTTCTGGGGACGGTCGGTCAGTTTCTGCTGGCCCCGGTGCTGTGGATGTTCTGGCTCAGCACCCTGGGTTTGGACAATCCTCTACTTGCGGTGATTGACAGGCAGCACCTGACATTTCTGGTCATTCTGTTCCTTGCAGCCGAAGGATTGAACCTGGTGATTGGTCTGATTGCTGTTTGGGCGCGGGAAAGACGGTTTCTTGTTCCCTGGGTGCCGACGATGATCCTGTATTTTCCGCTTGGGGTTGTCGCGGCCTACAAGGCGCTTTGGGAACTGGCGGTCAAGCCGTTCTTCTGGGACAAGACCCAGCATGGACAGGCCGGTGAAGATCTGTCAGTCCCAAACTGACCCTACACTTCGCGGCGTACCGCATCCTGTTTCAACCGGGTCATAAACGCGATGGATATATGATTTCTGAGCGCAAGCGCCGCCGCATCTTCGTCACGGGCGGCAATTGCGTCGACAATACCCTTGTGTTCGCTTTGCGCGATCTCGCCACGCCCCTGCACCGCCAATGATGTCGTTGCCATCAGTGCCATGGTGCGATGAACAAGATCCAGCTGCTGCACCAGATACCGGTTGTGCGATGCCAGATGGATCTGCTCGTGAAAACGCCGGTTGGCACGGGACAAGGCCGCCGGATCGTTCACCAGGGCGTCATCGGCAAGGACCATGTCCTGCAGAACCCGGATTTCCTCTTCGGTTGCGTGTTTGGCGGCCAGTCGTGCGGCCAGACCCTCTAGTTCGCGCCGCACCACATACAGCTCGGCCATCTGGTTGTGATCCAGCGACGCCACGATCAGTGATCGCCCGTCGCGTTCCAGCAGCGACTGGGTTTCAAGCCTTTGCAACGCTTCGCGGATCGGCGTCCGCGACACGCCGAACCGCTCGGCCAGTTCGCTTTCGACCAGCCGGTCACCGGGCCTGTAGACGCCGACATCGATGGCTTCGAGGATCAGGCTATAGGCGTCTTTGTTGGACTGTCGGGATTGGTGCATCGGATTATGTGTCCTCTTGTTCGGACATGTCTATCCGTCCCTGCCCCAATCAATCAAGTGCAGCATTGAAAACCACGCGGCCGCATCCTAAACCCGACACATGGTAAAATCATCCTTTGCTCATGTGACCCAATGGGTGTTCGATCTGGACAACACGCTTTATCCGCCACACATGCGCCTGTTCGACCAGATTGAGGCGCTGATGACGGATTACGTGGTCCGTGCCATCGGTGTTGACCGGACCGAAGCGGATCGTCTGCGGTCGACCTACTGGCGGCAATACGGCACCACGCTGGCCGGGCTTATGGCGGAACACGATCTGGACCCCGACCCGTATCTGCATGCGGTGCATCAGGTGGACATGAGCCATCTCGACCCCGACGCGGAACTGGCTGATCATATTCAGTCTTTGCCCGGTCGGCGGATCGTGTACACCAATGGCACCGCACCGTACGCCGAACGGGTGCTTGCGGCACGTGGGCTGGGCGGGCTGTTTGATGCAATCTATGGCGTCGAGCATGCCGGATATCGCCCAAAGCCTGAAATGGCCGCGTTTCAGGCGATTTTTACTCAAGACGGTATCGACACGTCCAAAGCCGCCATGTTCGAAGACGAGCCTCGCAATCTGGCTGCGCCACATGCGATGGGCATGCGGACCGTTCACGTTGCGCCCGACCGACACGAGGCGGACCATATTCATCATCACACGGATGATCTGACCGCGTTTCTGGGTCGTCTGCGTTAGACTGTCGCCCTGTATCGATCTGGTCATTGCGCGCAAGCGATAATGCCAGGTGCCAGCTCTCAACCCGCGCGCCCGGAACACGGGACATGATGTCACTTGGCGCACAGCGCAGAACCGGACTAGGGTCTGCCGCACGGACGGAGGCACCAAAGATGAGCCAGACCTGTGACATCCTTATTTCCGGCGGAAGCATCGCAGGGCTGACCGCAGCCGCCGCGTTTGGGGCTGCGGGTTTCGACGTCGTTTGCGTCGACCCGGCCAAGCCAGTGACCGAACGCGATGTCGAAGGGTCGGACATGCGCACAACGGCAATCCTGCAACCGGCACGTCAGCTGATGGAGCAGGTCGGCCTATGGCATCGGCTGGATGCACACGCCGCACCGCTTCAGGTCATGCGCATCGTGGATGCAGGCGGTCAGGTCCCGGAACCCCGTGTGGTGCGGGATTTCAATGCCTTGGACATTTCGAACCAGCCGTTTGGCTGGAACCTTCCCAACTGGCTTTTGCGGCGCGAGTTTGTTGCGCATGTCAACAATCTGCCCAATGTTGATTTTCGACCCGGCACGGCAACGGACGGTCTCTTTACCCGCACGGCCGAAGCCCGCGTGGGGCTGAGCGATGGCAGCAAAGTGCGATGCAAACTGGTGATCGCCGCCGACGGCCGCACCTCGCCGATGCGCGAGGCGGCTGGCATCAAAGTCCATACAACCCGTTACGGGCAAAAGGCGCTGGCGTTTGCGGTCACGCATCCTGTCGCACATGACAACGTATCGACAGAAATCCACCGATCTGGCGGCCCGTTCACATTGGTGCCCTTGCCCGACTGGCAGGGACTTCCTTCTTCAGCCGTGGTCTGGATGGAGCGCGGACCGCGCGCGGTAGAGTTGTTCAACCTTGAGGCCGAGGCGTTCGAAGCCGCCATGTTTGAACGGTCCTGCGGATTGCTCGGACCACTCAAACTGGCGTCGCGTCGCACAATCTGGCCTATCATCAGCCAGTCTGCGGAATACCTGCATGCAGAGCGCATCGCGCTGATGGCCGAAGCCGCGCATGTGGTTCCGCCCATTGGCGCGCAAGGTTTGAACATGTCGCTGGGTGATCTGCGGTGTTTGCTGGATCTGGCACAGGATCGGCCGGCCGGACTGGGCGATGCACAGATGCTGGCGGCTTATCACAAGACCCGGCATGCAGAGATCGAAATGCGCGTCAAAGGCATTGATCTGCTCAACCGCGCCTCGATGATCGAGGCGCGGCCGTTGCGCGATGCACGCGCCCTGGGGCTGAATGCGCTTTACTCCCTTGCGCCACTGCGCAAGACGCTGATGCAGATGGGGCTTGGCCTGCGTTAAGGCCCCTGCGGTTACAGCACCTGATCCAGCACGCGCCCAAGCCGCGCAATCGTGCCATCCACGTCGTACAGTTTATCCAGCCCGAACAGGCCCAGACGGAAAGTGCGGAAATCTTCGGGTTCGTTGCATTGCAGCGGCACGCCCGCCGCGATCTGCATCCCAGATGCGGCGAATTTGCGGCCATTCTGAATGTCGGGGTCGGACGTATAGCTGACAACCACCCCCGGCGCACCAAACCCATCCGCCGCAACGGACATGATACCCTTGTCCTTCAGCATTGCCCGTACGCCGTTGCCCAGATCCCATTGGGCATCGCGCAGGCGGTCAAAGCCATAGCTTTGCGTCTCGGCCATCGTATCGCGGAATGAAAGCAACGCGTCGGTTGGCATTGTGGCATGATAGGCATGACCGCCATTTTCATACGCCTGCATGATCTGACGCCATTTTTTCAAATCGATGGTAAAGCTGTCGGACTGCGTCTGCTCCAGCCTTTCTTCCGCCCGCTCGGACAGCATGATCAGGCCGGCACAGGGCGATGCGCTCCAGCCTTTTTGCGGGGCCGAGATCAGCACGTCCACACCCAGAGCTTTCATGTCGATCCAGACACATCCCGACGCAATGCAATCCAGCACCATCAGCCCTCCGACCTCATGCGCTGCTGCTGCCATGGCCTTGATATAGGCGTCCGGCAGGATGACACCTGCCGATGTTTCGACATGCGGGGCAAAGACCACATCCGGTTTGTGTTCACGGATTGCTGCCACCACATCTTCGATGGGCGCAGGCGCAAAGGGTGACGGGCTGACATTGCCGGTTTCGCGCGCGGTCAGAACGGTGGCCGACGCTGTCAGATCAGCGCTTTCGATGATCTGGCTCCAGCGGTAGGAAAACCAGCCATTGCGCACAACAAGCACATTTGCACCCCGGGCAAACTGACGCGCGACCGCTTCCATCCCATATGTGCCGCCGCCGGGAATGACGGCAACACCGTCGGCACCATACACCTGTTTGAGCATTTCCGAGATATCGCGCATCACACCCTGAAACTTCACCGACATGTGATTGAGCGAACGATCCGTGAAGACCACCGAAAACTCTTCTAGCCCGTCAGGATCGACGGTATCGAGCATGCTAGGCATCGAATGTCCTTTCCTCAGCATTTTTGGGGAATTTCGCTTTATTCCTTAAAATGGTAAAGCCCAAATCTGATGCAAAGTTGACCTAACGGAACTCTGCCGGACGAACATTAATTCGTCTTCATTTCTCCTGAAAATCCGCAAAATGACGCCAATTAGTATCAAGGACCTCTTTACACTTCTACGTGCTTCTGAACAGATACGCACACTTTTTACATGAAGGGATATTTTTTGCCCGTGACTTCTCAAAAGCGGATCAGCTTCCAGGTCGTACGTGACGAGGTAAAACGCAGAATCGAAAGCCGCATTTGGCCACAAGGTTCGTTGTTGCCCACGGAAACCCAGTTGGCCGAGGAATTCAACTGTGCCCGGGCAACTGTGAACCGGGCGTTGCGGGAGCTGGCCGACCAAGGGTTTGTCGAGCGCAAAAGAAAGAGCGGCACCAGAGTCAAAAAAGAACCAAGCAAACACGCAAAGTTGGAATTTTCTTTGGCACGACAAGTGGTTGAAGGTCAGAATTCAACCTATCGTTACTCATTGGTCGAACGCAATGTTGTGCAAAGCCCGGGTTGGCTGGCGTCACAGCTCAGCGTCTCGCCTGACGCCCGCGTGCTACATGTCATCTGCATGCATTATGCCGATAACCGCCCGTTTCAAATGGAAGAGCGCTGGATCAATCTCGAAGCGGTGCCCGAAGTCGAACAGGCCGATCTGAACGATCAGGGTCCGCATGAATGGCTGCTGAGCGCCGCCCCGTTCACCGATGCCGAAATTGCATTATGCGCCATTTCCGCCGATCATCGGCTGGCCGAGTTTATGGGCACTACGGCCGGAATGTCGATGATGCAACTTGAGCGGATGACGTGGAAAGACGACAAGCCTATTACCTTTGCCCGAATGACGCATCATCCGGGATACTGCATTCGCACAAAATACTAAGAACACTCATCCGATCGGACCGGGCAAACGTTCTTCGCTGAGCAAAACGTTTGCTTCAACATCTCCAGCACCCGGCAGAGTCATGATGCGGCGGCGCAGGATACGTTCGAAATCGGACAGGTCCCGCGCCACAACCCGCAATCGGTAATCATAAAGCCCCAGAACATGTTCGACGGTCTGAACTTCGGGTATGGCGCTGACCGCGCGTTCGAAATCTTCAAGGCTGACCTGACCTTTGCGTGCCAGTTTGACCCCCAGAAAGACAGTAACGCCAAAGCCAAGCGCGTCGGCATTCAGCCGCAGTCGCCGACCCTTGAGCACACCGCTTTGTTCAAGACGCCGGATCCGTCGCCAGGTTGCAGGCTGCGACAATCCCAGTTTGCGGCCAACCGCCCCGGCGCTTTGTGTTGCATCCTGAACCAGCAGGCGCAGTATTTGACGGTCGGTTTCATCCAGGTCGATCATACCGGCAGCGCCTCGTCGCGTTTCACCCGAGCGATATGCATCAACGCCTCTATGTCCGCGATATGCGGCAAAGACAGTATACGGTCGCGATACACCTGCTGGTAATGGGACATGTCGCGGGCCAACACCGACAGCCGAACGTCAACCCGCCCAAGAAATGTCTGTATTTCGATGACCTCGGCCACCAGACGTGCCGCAGATGTAAACTCGTCAAAAGCGCGAGGTTGAGTTTTGTCCAGGGTCACGCGCAAGGAAACCTCGACAGCGTATCCCAGCGACGCCCAGTCGATGATCGCCTCTTGACCCAATATAATTCCGGCCGCCTGCATCTTTTCAACACGCCGCCAGCACGCGCCGTTGCTGATCCCGCAGATTTCGGCCAATTCCGCCATAGAGAGGCTGGGTTCAGCCTGAAGATTGCGCAACAGACGTCTATCCGTATCATCGAGCATGAAATTTCCGTTTTCTTCTACTTTCGAGAATAATTATTCATCTTATCGCACGTAATTCAACGCTGATACTCTCGAAAATAGCCAGTATCCCGGATAAAAGCACATCAACTGAAACAGAAAGGACCGGCGAAATGCGTGTCTATTATGATCGCGATTGCGACATTAACCTGATCAAAGACAAAAAGGTTGCCATCCTTGGCTACGGCAGCCAAGGCCATGCCCATGCTCTGAACTTGCGGGACTCGGGTGCAAAGAATCTGGTCGTGGCGCTGCGTGAAGGGTCTGCATCTGCCAAAAAAGCCGAAGCCGAAGGTCTTCAGGTGATGGGTATCGCCGAAGCGGCCGCCTGGTGCGACGTCATCATGTTCACCATGCCCGACGAATTGCAGGCCGAAACCTACAAGAAATACGTGCATGATAACATCAAGCCGGGTGCGGCCATTGCGTTCGCGCATGGTCTGAACGTGCATTTTGGTCTGATCGAACCAAAAGAAGGCGTTGATGTCATCATGATGGCGCCGAAGGGTCCCGGCCACACGGTGCGCGGCGAATACGTCAAAGGCGGCGGCGTACCGTGTCTGGTCGCCGTTCACACCGATGCAACAGGCAAAGCGCTGGAAACCGGCCTGTCCTATTGCTCGGCCATCGGTGGTGGCCGCTCTGGCGTCATCGAAACCA
>JBCCIK010000108.1:0-11876 GCA_039028255.1 Pseudomonadota bacterium
CAAATACGAGCAGCAAAAACGCGAAAGCGAAGCCCGCAAAAAGCAAAAGATCATCGAGGTCAAAGAGGTCAAGTTCCGCCCCAACACGGATGTGCATGACTATGATGTCAAGATGCGCAACGTGTTCAAATTCCTGGAGAACGGCGACAAAGTCAAAGTTACTCTTCGGTTCCGAGGCCGTGAGATGGCCCACCAGAATCTGGGTCGCGAATTGCTGGAGCGCGTGGCCGATGACGTCAAGGATATTGGCAAGATCGAAAACATGCCCAAGATGGAAGGTCGCCAGATGATCATGATGATCGGCCCGCTTCCGACCAAGTAGGCCCGGCTTCCGCTACGTTTTGTGAACCCCGATCCTTCCGGTCGGGGTTTTTTTTGGTCTCGGCGCGACGGAAATCCTGACCCGGCCCGTATCACTTTCAATTGCTTGGAGCCACTATGATGCGTGCTGTGATCCTGACCCTGCTGATCCTACTTGCAACGCCTTATGTGCACAGCGACGCCAAAGGCGCTGTTGCCCGAAACTTCGAGCATGCCCCTGTTGACTAGAACGACACATTCACGCGACCGGGTTTCGCGCCAAAAAGTGAGGGCAATGTCGATCAGCGCGGTTTGCGACCCGCGCGTGGTTGCGGACGGGTCGGAATTTCCTTGAGCAATCCCCCCACACCCATATCTGCAATGTCAGCGTCCGTGACGCCCACACCACAAGCCAGCCGCGACAGAACCCAATCGGCCCCGTTCAGGGCCGGAGAGCGGGCGCATCCTGGCAGTCCAACGACCGGGCGGTGCTCCAGATGGCCCAGAAACAACAGATTTCCCGGATCGACCGGCATTCCGAAACGTTCTATTCGCCCACCCGCCTGTCGCAGCGCGGACGGTCCGATATCGGCCGGGTCCGACGTTGCCGATCCGGTAAGGATCAGAACAAGATCCGCAGAAATCCGGGCAATCGCATTGGCCAGGCTGTTTGTGTCGTGGGGCACCGTCACCACGTCCGACAGTTTCATGCCCAACGCTTCGACCCGCGCGCGCACTGCGGCGACCCCTTTTTCGCCGGGTCGGGTGCCACAAATTTCGGTGACGATCAGCCCGGCATTGGCATAGATCGCCGGTTGCAGACGAACAGCCGATCTGGCCAACTGCGCAGCCCGTACCAGGTCTGTGCGCGGTACGCCGTAGGATATGATCTTCACAGTGGCAATCATGCCGCCCGGATGCATTTGCTGATAGCTTTGAACGGTGGCCACCGTAATCATCGGGTTGATCCCGTTCACGTCCCGGATACGCTCGGCATCAAGCAGCGCGACACCCGGGGCCGCCGCCAGCAGATTGACCCGACCGGTGAAGGGCTCTGACAGGCTCAGGCACGCGTGGTCGGCATCCGGAACCAGGGCCCGGGCCAAAATTTCGGCGGCTTCGTTTTCGTGCACATCTCCGGCATCCAGGCGCGCCACTGTCACCGTGGACAGGCCCGCGGCGGCCAGATCGGCAATGTCGCTTGCGCTCAGCACCGCGCCCTTTCGCAGCTTTCTGGCCCCGGCCTGAACCGAGTGGGCCAGGATTGCACCTTGGGCGTCGGCCAGCGCGACAGGGCCGAATTTCATGCCCGCCCTCTGAGCACGGCGGTCATCTGCGACAGGATGGCAACGGCTATTTCGGCCGGGCCGGCCGCGCCGATATCCAGTCCGATCGGGCCGTGAATTCGGGCGATCTGGTCCTCGGAGACACCGGCCTGCGTTAACCGCTCCACGCGCTTGGCGTGCGTTCGCTTGGATCCGAGAGCGCCGATATAAAACACATCTGACTGCAAAGCGGCCTGCAGCGCCGGGTCATCAAGTTTGGGGTCATGGGTCAGCAACACCATCGCTGTGCGTGAATCCATTCCCACTGCGGCGACCGCTTCATCCGGCCAGTCTGTCACCAGCGTTTCATCGGGAAAGCGGGCAGCAGTGGCAAACGCTTCGCGCGGGTCGATGATCACCGGATCATACCCGGCAATCCGCGCCATCGGAACAAGGGCTTGAGCAATATGCACAGCACCGATGACAATCAGCCTCAGGGGCGGATTGTGAACGGCAACAAATTCGTGGCCGTCATCGTCCAGACCAGAACGGTCCAGCCGCATTTGAGTGGTATAGCCCGTCCTGGAAAGGTGGCGATGACCGGTATCAAGATTTACGACATAGGCCACCGGCACCCGTTCGGCCCTTAGCGCAACAAGATCGCTCAACAAGGTTTCGGGAACGACCGACCCGACCGGCTCGACCAATACGCGGATAGTGCCGCCGCAGGCCAGCCCGACAGCAAACGCATCTTCGTCGCTGACGCCGAATTCTAGCAATCGGGCCTCGCCCTCTTGCATCGCTTCAAGGGCTTCGACGATAACCGCCCCTTCGACGCAGCCGCCGGACACCGATCCATGCACCTGACCGTCATCCGCGATGACAAGCTGCGCGCCAACCCGGCGTGGCGCGCTGCCCCAGGTTTCCACGACGGTGGCCAACGCCACTGCGCGGCCTGACTTATGCCAACCGAGCGCGGTTTCCGGGCAATTTTCGAAACGTTCCATGCAGATCCTCTTGGCCGCTCACCATACGCGCAGCGAGCTGGTTCAATCCAGCATAAGCGCTGAACCGGCAATGAAAAGTGGTTGCCAGGCACCTGCCCCTCGTTACGGAAGTGGCGAACAGACAGACCCTGCGGTTTTTCTTGGCGGACATTGCATCGCCAGCCACAGCAAACCGCCCGTGACACTTGCGTTCGACAAAAAACAAATCGGCACAAGCCCGAGGTAACGCGCCACCGGCACAAAGAGCCGATCCGGGCGTCGACAAAACTCACCGATATGTCGCAGGTCCGGAGTGGTTTTTTGCGAAATGTTGACCCTATCGCCCTCAAATGTCATGACTTCATAACAATAAGGACCAGTTCGCAAAGCTGGCCAGGGCATATGGCAAGAATGACAAATATGGCGAATGGCTGCGCCAAAGGGGCGTTATGCGCATAACGGCAGTTACCTGTGTCAAAAACGAAGGTCCGTTTCTGCTGGAATGGATCGCCTTTAACCGGCTCATTGGGGTAAGCGATTTCCTGTTTTATTCCAACGACTGTTCGGATGCGACGGACCATCTGCTGGAAACGCTTGCCGGGCACGGAGTTGTGCACCACTTGCCCAACCCGGCAGAGGGACGCAATTACCAGATGGAGGCGCTGAAAGACGCCGCTCGTCAACCAATTGTGCAGGATGCCGATTGGGTCTGGATTGCCGATGTCGACGAGTTTCTGAACATTCATGTTGGCGCGCACACGATTCCGGCGCTGATCGAGGCCTGCGGAAATCCGCAGGCGATATCGCTGAATTTTCAGTTTTTCGCCAATGACGGTGTGGAGGAGTTCGAGGACCGACCGGTCGTCGAACAATTCACCCGCTGCCATAACCCTGATCTTTGGTGCGGAGAAAGCGCCCACGAAGTCAAGACTTTGATCCGCCACGATTTTCCGCTGCAATATTACGGGGCACATCGCCCGTTCTTCCGGCCCAAACTGCCGCCACGCAAGCGCCCGAACTGGACCGACGGGTCGGGGCGCGACGTGCCGCACAAGTTTCTGATGGCCGCCAACCCGCGCCGCATCCGCAAGTTCCCGGCGCGCGGATCACGCGAATATGCCACGCTCAACCATTACGCCTTGCGCAGCCTGGACAGCTATCTGGTCAAGAACGACCGGGGCGATGTCAACCGCGAGCATCGTGCATTTGACGACAGCTATTGGCGCGACAGAAACGACAATGCCTGGCAGGACCTGAGCATTCATCGCTATCTTCCTGATTTGCAACGGGAAATCGAAACTCTGAAGACATTTACCGGGGTCAGGGAATTGCACGATACCGCAGTAAGACTACACTGCGCGCGCTGCGACGACCTATTGCAGATGCCCGACTATCGCGACATGCAGTCCCAGCTTCGGGCCGCCCCCACGCTGCCGCCCGCCGAAGCGGCCTTGCTGGAACAGATGGGACTGGCACCATGAGCCGGTTGCGCCTGATCAATCTTGGGTTGCCCAAATCGGGCACCACAACGTTGGGGCTCGCCCTCAAGCGATCCGGTCTGCGGGTCGTGGACTGGAAAGTCCGGCGGTTTCAATCCAAGGACCCGAATATCGCCCGCCGCTTTCTCGGCGATCTGATGTATGACTCCTATTTCCGGCATGGAGATCCCCTGCACGGGCTTGAGTCCTTTGACGCGTTCACCGAACTCAACGTGTCTCGGCCTGACCTGAACCGGTGGCCTCAGATGGATTGGGGCTTGCTCGGAACGTTGATTGACCGGCACCCGGGCGCCAAATTCGTGCTCAGCTATCGCGATCCCGAGGCCCATGCGGAAAGCATGATCCGCTGGACCAACCTGGGAAGCAAACGCCTGCCCCGCCTCAACATTCCCGGCCTGCCGTCCGGCTATGGCCAGCAACCACAGGATCTGGTGCGCTGGATCGAAGGGCACCGGCGATTCTGCCACCGGGTGTTTGCCGGCGACGACCGGTTTCTGGAATATGATATTCTCGATCCAGACGCGCCCAAGAAAATCGGCGCCTTTCTGGGCATGGATATTGCCTGGTGGGGCACGGCGAACGAGAACCCATCCGAAGACGATGCAGAAGCCGGAACAGAGGACGATAAAGACGAAAAGGCGGCGCAGGGCGGATGAAGATTTCAGTTCACATCGGCCCGCAGGTCGGCGGGGCAGCCCGTGTTCAGGATGTTCTGGCCGCCAAGCGCGAACAGTTGAAATCCAAAGGTGTCCTGTTTGCCCGAACGCCCGGCCCTCGCAATCATACCCGTCTGTTCATGGCGGTAACCGATCGTGACCACATCGATCCGTTGCGCTTTAATCGCGGATATGCCTCAGAGGCCAAGCAAACAGCGCTGCGCGAGATGGTGGTGCAGGATCTTGCCCGTGAGGTCGAAACCCACACGCCCGAGCATCTGATTCTGTCATCTGCACAATTGTCGACGTCGCTCCATCGGGTGTCCGAACTGGAACGGTTGCGGGACATGCTGACCCCTTTGTCGCGGACCATCCAGATCGTTGCGACAGTGCAAGACCCGGCACAAATGGCGCTGGAGTCATTTGTGCTTCAACTGGAAGAGGGCCGGCGCACACCGCTGAACCGGGATTTGGACTTGCTGAGCCAACCCGACTGGTGGACCGCCGCGATTGGAACCGTGCCAGACATCGACCCGGCCGCCGGAGTCTTCGAAGAGACCGAGGCGGCGCCGTTCTGGCTGGATCTGAAACGCCTGGAACAACATTGGTCCGGTGTGTTTGGGTCTGGCAATGTGACTTTTCATGCCTGTGGGCCAGATGCCTTTTCGGATCAAGGCTTTACCGACAATTTGCGCGATATGTTTGGCATCGCACCCAGCATCGGTCGCGCGACGGGCACCAAACCCGACGCCTTGCCCTCGGCTGCAACCCTGACCCGCTGGCAGTCCTTCAATGCGCTGCTGGGTCACTACCTGTCTTCGGGCGAGTATGTGGTTCCACGGCAATTGCTGCGACGACTTCATTCGGAAATGGCCGTCAACGGGCCGCCACCGGAGTCCTCCGATTTGTCTGCGATTGCGACGAGATTCGCTGCGGATTGGGAGATGCTGAGCAAAACCCATCCTGCTTTGGCCTCGCTGACCCCAATCGGCCCACGTGACTCTGCAGGCTGGCAGGACGCTGATCCCGAATTCGGCTTTCGCGCGTCTCAGTATCTCTTGTCGTCGACCTACCGGATTGGCAAGGCGACCAGGGAAAACCGCGATCAGATGCTGGCGGACTTGCCCGGCAAGATGGCCCCTGCGCCTCAGCCACAGCCAGATCTGCCAAAATCGCCCGATACCGGTCTGTCCGAAATCGCCCGGAAACTGATGCCGCCACTTGCAGTGGAAAAATTCAAGACCCTGACAACCTCTTCGTTTGCGCCTCATAACAGGCTGGGGGCGGTCGATGAGGAACAGCTGGCCGCAGCCTATCCTGAGCAGCCGGCACGACGGCTGAATTCCGGCAGTACCGGCAATGTCATCGTCGGCTGCATGAAAAACGAAGCCCCCTATATTGTGGAATGGGTGGCTTATCACCGTGCCATCGGGGTCGACAATTTCCTGATCTATACCAACGGGTGTACGGACGGGACCGCCGAAATCCTGGACCGTCTGCAGGCCATGGGAATTCTGGAGCATCGCGACAATGACAACTGGAAGGGCAATTCACCCCAGCAGTTTGCACTGAACCGGGCAATGAAAGAGCCGGTGGTGACCAACGCAGACTGGATCATCCATATAGATGTCGACGAATTCATCAACGTGCGCTGCGGAAACGGCACATTGCAGGATTTTCTGGAGCGCGTACCCGAGGCCACCAACGTTGCCATGACCTGGCGGCTGTTCGGGCATAATGGCGTGACCCGACTGGCGGACGAGTTCGTGATTGACCAGTTTGACACCTGCGCGCCCAAGTTCTGCCCCAAGCCGCATACGGTTTGGGGGTTCAAGACGATGTTCAAGAATATCGGCGCCTATGCCAAGCTCAGCTGCCACCGGCCCAACAAGCTGGATGAAGCGCTGCGCGATCAGGTGCGCTGGGTCAACGGGTCGGGCCGGGACATGACGCAAGAGGCCGCCGACAATGGTTGGCGCAGTTCCAAAAAGTCTGTTGGCTATGACCTGATCCAACTGAACCATTATGCCCTGCGCAGCGCCGAGAGTTTCCTGATCAAGCGTCAGCGCGGCCGGGCGCTGCATGTCGACCGCTCCATAGGGCTGAATTACTGGATCCGGATGGATTGGTCCGATTTCCGCGATATCACGATAAAGCGAAATCTGCCGCGCCTGCGGGCCGAATTCGAACGCTTGATGCAGGATGGCGAACTTGCCAAATGGCATCAGCATGGCGTTGACTGGCACAAGGCCAAGGCAGAAGAGCTTCACGGCATCGCCGAGTTTGAGGAACTTTATGAACAGGCGCTGAACGTAAAACTGACCGAGACCGAACGCGTCGCCTATGCCCTGGCCCTTGATTTGGAGAGCTGAACAGTGGAAGAGCCAACAGGCATCGTGCCAGTAACCGACCCTGATGCAAAGGCACCGGACGTCATTCACTGTCGCGGAATGCAATTTCCAAGGGACAAGAGCTTGCTGCCACGACGAATGCGTCGCTCACTGCGTCTGGAAAGCTACGAAGGCAAAGAGGCCGAGGCTGCGCTGAGACTGATCAGACGCGGCGACGTTGTGCTGGAACTGGGCGGCGGTATCGGATTCATGTCGACCCTGATCGCAACCAAAACCCGCGCACGCGAAGTTCATTCCTTTGAAGCCAATCCGCGACTGATCGAATATATCCGCGAGGTTCACAGCCTCAACAAGGCCAAAAAAGCGCAGGTTCATCACGCCGTGCTTGGCGAAGAAGACGGATCGGCGACCTTTTATCTGCGACAGGATATTCTGTCCTCTTCGCTGGATCGGCTGTCCGAAGAGGATGAGGCGACGGAACAGACGGTTCCTATGCGAAAATCCTCGACGGTCTTTCAGAATATCGAGCCCACCGTGCTGGTCTGCGATATCGAAGGCGCCGAATCCACACTGATCCCGCAACTGGATCTCTCGGGTTTGCGCGCTGTTCTGATCGAGTTGCACCCGCAATGGATCGGACGGGACGGTATCCGCGATGTCTTTGCCCATTTGCATCAGTCCGGTCTGGTGTTTTTTCCGCGAATGTCACACGGCAAGGTCGCGGTGTTCCGCAGCGACTGGTAGGACGGATGAAATATCTGGCGGTTCTCACCGTCCGCAACGAAGCGGCGTTTTTGCTGGAATGGCTGGCCCATCACAAATCGATCGGGTTTACCGATTTCCTGGTCTATTCCAACGACTGTCAGGACGGCACCGACGACATGCTGGATCGGCTGTCCGACCTGGGTCATCTGACACATGTTCGAAATGATGGCCCCTATGACAAGGGCGGCATCCAGTTCACGGCGCTCAAAGCCGCGTCGAAACACAAGGCCGTCAAACAGGCCGATTGGATCTTGCCACTCGACATCGACGAGTTTGTCAACGTGCATGTCGGCGACGGCAGGATCCAGGATCTGACGGCTGCCCTGCCCGACGCCACGGCCATCACGCTGACATGGCGGTTGTTCGGCAACAACGACATGTCCCGGTACGAAGATACGCCGGTGACCCGGGCATTCACCCGCTGTGCGCCAGCGGTGATGCATTGGCCCTGGCGCGCGGCCATGTTCAAGACGCTCTATCGCAACAACGGGACATATCGAAAGCTGGGCGTGCACCGCCCCCGAAACCCAGACGACGAAAAGCTGGAAACAGCGCGCTGGTTTGACGGTCACGGCCGCGAACTGGATCAGAAATTCCGGGATCGTCGGATTTTTTCCAACTACGGCCGCGACAATTACGGGCTGGTGCAGCTCAACCACTATGCGCTGGGATCGATGGAAAGCTATGTGCTCAAAGCCGATCGCGGACGCGCGGTGCATTCGGCTGACATGCTGGATGTCGACTATTGGGTCGAGCGCAATTTCAATACCGACGAGGACGTATCAATTGGCCGAACCAGCGACAGATCCGATCTGATCCGCACGGAATTGCTGAATGACACGATCTTGAAAAAACTCCATAAAAATAGCGTGAAATGGCGACAGGACCGGTTTCATGAACTGATGCAGCAAGAACCCTATCGCGCGCTGTTTGCGCGGTTGCTGATGACCCCGCCCTCGCGCCCGGTCAGCGTGACATCAGCCCGGACATTGACCGGATACGCCAATCTGGGTCGCCGGAATGCTGCGGGCAAAGGCAAAAAAGAGACCTGAGATTTGCCAATTTTGGCCGCAATTCTCTCCTAGATCTGGTTCTGAAACGGCCCGGAAAGTGGCCGGATTTTTGAGGATCAGATATGCAGGATGCAAGCAGCAGCATCGATGAATCTCTGGCGGGCCTGCGGCGCGGCGAGTGGAAAACACAGCTGATCGCGCAGGCCGAAGCCGATGGAATGGCCCAGGAACTGGGTGAACAGCATTTCGCGACATTTCTGGACCGCGACGCCACGTTGATCGTCACATTTGAAACGATGCAGGGCATTCGCGGCATGTCCGAGACGCATCAGCCATTTGGCTTCGAACTGGTGCGCAGTCAGGGCTGGTCGCATTTGTGCATCATCTCGGATGGCGACACCTGGTTCCGCGACCCCAAGATCTATGGCTTTTTCGACCGGCTCATCGATGACGGGTTCTTTGAAGATTTCGATCACGTTGTGTTTTACGGCGCCGGCCCGTGCGGCTATGCCGCCGCGGCGTTTTCGGTTGCCTCTCCCGGCGCCACGGTGGTTGCGGTGCAGCCGCAGGCCACGCTGGATCCGCGGATGATCGAATGGGACGACCGGTTTACAGAAATGCGCCGTGTCTCGTTCACTGACCGCTATGGCTATGCGCCGGATATGATGGACGCGGCCAATCGCGGTTTCATTATCTACGACCCGGCCGAACAACTTGATGCGATGCATGCGTCTCTGTTCCAGCGCAGCAATGTCACACGGCTGCGCATGGGGCATATGGGCAATGCGCTCCAGACCCGTCTGATCGAGATGAACCTGCTCTATCGTCTCCTCACGCTTGCCGGCAAAGGCAAGCTGAATTCCCGCAGTTTCTACAAGCTGTACCGGGCGCGTCGCGCGTTTCCGCCCTACCTCAAGGGCCTGTTGACGCGGCTGAACCGGTCCGAACGCCCGTATCTCGAAATGCTGGTTTGCCGGAATGTCCTGTCGCGGATGCCTCTGCGCCGGCATCGCCGTCGGCTCAAGGATCTCGAAGCGATGGCAGCAGAGGGAACATTTGCACCTCCGCCGCCGCCACGCGCCTCCTGAGGCAGTCTGCCGATTGCGGCTTTTCCATGCTGCATGCCTGTGCTAGCGCAATCGGATGACCACTCAACTGACGATCCGCCGACCCGATGACTGGCACCTGCATTTGCGCGATGGTGCGATGCTGGCGGCCGTTCTGCCGGAATCCGCCCGCCATTTTGCCCGGGCGATCATCATGCCAAACCTTGTACCGCCGGTTGTCACCGCGGCCGATGCTGCCGCCTATCGTGACCGTATCCTGGCAGCAGTACCGGATGGCGCGGAGTTTGAACCGCTGATGACACTCTATCTGACCGAAGAAACTGACCCGGCGGATCTGAAAGCAGCCCATGCCAGCGGTCTGGTCCGGGCCGTCAAGCTGTACCCGGCGGGCGCCACCACAAACTCGGCCTCAGGTGTGCGGGATTTTGACAAGGTGCGCCCGATTCTTGAGGTCATGGCCCGTATCGGACTGCCGCTATGTGTGCATGGCGAAGTGACCGACGCGGATGTCGATATCTTTGACCGTGAAGCCGTGTTCATTGACCGCGTCCTGGACCCGATCCGCCGCGCCACGCCGGGGTTGCGTGTGGTGATGGAGCATATCACCACCTCAAACGGCGTCGATTATGTGGGCGCCCATGACGCCGATCTGGGGGCCACGATCACCACGCATCATCTGGTTATCAACCGCAACCACATCCTGGTTGGCGGGATCAAGCCGCATTTCTACTGCCTGCCGGTGGCAAAGCGCGAGGAACACCGACTCGCCCTGCGGGCCGCCGCCACATCTGGCGATCCACGCTATTTCCTCGGCACCGACAGCGCGCCGCATACCGATGCCAACAAGCTGATG
The DNA here is from genome assembly GCA_039028255.1 of Pseudomonadota bacterium. Classification (GTDB taxonomy): domain Bacteria; phylum Pseudomonadota; class Alphaproteobacteria; order Rhodobacterales; family Rhodobacteraceae; genus Ruegeria. Next base: position 10,756 of record JBCCIK010000108.1, read on the forward strand.
GCCTGCGGATGCGCCGGTTGCTTTACCGCCACCAACACGATGTCGGTTCTGGCCGAGGTGTTCGAGCAGGATGGCGCGCTGGACCGTCTCGAAGGATTCACCTCGCTGCACGGCCCGGCGTTTTACGGTCTCCCCGTCAATACCGACACCCTGACGCTCGCCAAGGGGGGCCCCGTGCCCTACCCGGCACAGATCGAAACCGGCGAAGGGCCGGTGACCCTGTTCGACCCCGGCTTCCCCCTGCATTGGCATGTCCATTGAGGCACGCCATTTCATCTTTTCAAAAATACTCCCGCCGGAGGCATCCGACGCGGCCAAAAGCGACTGACAAAGGACCCAAGTGATGATCCCTGCCAGCTATCCCGAGCCATCCGAAATCGCCCGCCTGACGGCCCGCATGCTGCTGGAAATCGAGGCGGTGCATTTCAACGCCGCCGACCCGTTCACGCTGGCCAGCGGCCTGCCCAGCCCGACCTATATCGATTGTCGCAAGTTGATCTCATACCCGCGCATCCGCTCGACACTGATGGATTTCCTGACAATCACCGTCATGCGCAACGCTGGCTTTGAGGCGTTCGACAATATTGCCGGTGGTGAGACTGCTGGTATCCCGTTCGCGGCGTTGGTGGCCGAACGCATGGGGTTGCCGATGACCTATGTGCGCAAGAAACCCAAAGGGTATGGCCGCAACGCGCGAATCGAGGGCGAAATGACCGAAGGACAGCGGGTTCTGCTGGTCGAGGATCTGACCACTGACGGCGGCTCGAAGCTGTCTTTTGTGGATGCGATTCGCGAATCCGGCGCAACCTGCGGACACACGGCCGTTATTTTCTACTACGGGATTTTTCCCGAAACCGAGAAAACGCTCGGCGATCATGGGGTTGCGCTGCATCACCTCTGTACCTGGTGGGATGTGCTGACCGAAGCGCGGGCAATGCAGAGTTTTGATCCCGACACGCTTACGCAGGTCGAATCCTTTCTCACCGACCCGAGGGCCTGGCAGGCGGCGCGCCAGAGTTGACCCCACGTCAGCCAAAACATGCAAAGTTTGCCCGCGACGCCCATTGCGAAGCTACTCTATATCTTGACCATCGGCGATTTTGCACCGCAATATAAAGCGG
>JBCCIK010000109.1:0-11730 GCA_039028255.1 Pseudomonadota bacterium
CGCCGGGATCAGAGAGCATTTTGATTTCATCGCGGGATATGACAGTGGCCACGGATTCAAGCCGGGGCCGGGGCAATTGCTGGCCTTTGCAGCCCATGTCGGCGTGGATCCGTCGCGGGTGGCAATGGTGGGCGACAGTTTGCACGATCTACAGGCCGGGCGGGCTGCGGGAATGGTCACCATAGGAGTTCTGACCGGTCTTGCCGGGGCCGATGTGCTGGCACCTATGGCGGATGTGGTCCTGCCGGATATCGGACATATTCCGGGTTGGCTGTCGGAAAACTGATCGCGGTTTCCGGAAAATCGACGCATCGGGATAAAAAACCGACACAGACTGTCGCAGACAGAGCGGCCTGCCTCTGATCTTCTGGGCTTGCTTGGGAAAAGCAACGCAGGAGACGACGATGGCTGACACCACAACCCGCAAACGTCGTGGCGGCGGTCGCGCAGGCGCCGCGGCCCGCCGGGGCAGTGCAGTAATCGATCAGATGCCGTGGGCACCGCCCGTCAATATCGATCAACCCATCGAACCGCTGGATCAGGACGGGATTGAGGCGATCCATGACGGAGCCATGCGCATTCTGGAAGAGATCGGCATCGAGTTCTACAATGACGAAGCCATCGGAATTCTGCGCGAAGCAGGATGCACAATAGAAGGCGACAACGTTCGCATGGGCCGCGACTTTGTCATGGAAATGATAGCCAAAGCGCCAAGCACATGTTCCATTACCCCCAGAAACCCAGAACACAGGATCGAGATCGGCGGTAAAAATCTGCTGTTTGGCAATGTGTCGTCTCCGCCAAATTACTGGGACATGGAAATTGGCACAAAGGTTCCCGGCAATCGTGAAATGTGCCGGAACCTGCTGAAGCTGACGCAGTATTTCAACTGTATCCACTTTGCAGGCGGGTATCCTGTTGAACCGGTGGATATCCATGCCAGCGTCCGGCATCTGGATGTGCTGTATGACAAGCTGACGCTGACTGACAAGGCGATGCATGCGTACTCGCTGGGCAAAGAGCGTGTCGAAGATGTGATGGAAATGGTGCGGATCGCTGGTGGCCTGGGCCATGAAGAGTTCGAAGCGACGCCGCGGATGTATACCAATATCAATTCGACCTCGCCGCTGAAGCATGATTATCCGATGATTGATGGTTGTCTGCGTCTGGCGCGTCGCGGGCAGGTCATTGTGGTGACCCCGTTTACGCTGGCCGGTGCAATGGCGCCGGTCACGATGTCCGGTGCAGTCGCCCAGTCGCTTGCCGAGGCATTGTGCGCTATCGCACTGTTTCAATATGTACGGCCTGGTACGGCCTGCGTGATCGGAACCTTTACGTCGAATGTCGACATGAAGACCGGCGCGCCCGCGTTCGGAACACCGGAATACATGCGCTCAACCCAGATGACAGGACAGATGGCCAGGTACTATGGGTTGCCGATGCGTTCGTCCGGGGTGTGTGCGGCCAATGTTCCCGATGGGCAGGCGATCTGGGAGACGTCGAATTCGCTGTGGGCGGCGGTCCAGTCGGGTACGAACATGGTGTATCACGCGGCTGGCTGGCTTGAAGGTGGCCTGATTGCAAGCCCCGAGAAATTCATTATGGACTGTGAAATACTTCAGCAAATTCAACGCTATATGAACTCCGACCTGACAGCGACAGGCCCGGATGACATTGCGCTGGATGCCATCCGGTCCGTCGGCAATGATGGTCACTTCTTTGGAATTCAGCACACGCAGGACCGTTACACGACAGCATTCTATCAACCGTTTCTGAGCGACTGGAAAAACTATGAAGGCTGGGATGTGGCCGGCGGTATCTGGACCGCTGAGCGCGCACATCACATGTTCAAAGAGATCATAACCAGCTATGACCCACCCAAGATGGACGACGCCATTCGCGACGAACTTGCCGAGTTTGTAGAACGTCGCAAGGCCGAGGGGGGGGCGCCGACGGACTTTTGATCCGTGATCGGGTGTCCGTTTGATACTCGGTAGAATTGGCGCTAATTCGGTGCGCGTTTTGGCTGTTTGTTAAGGATTGTAGGTCCAAATCTGAGGTGTAACCAATCCGGGGCATCTCATGCATGGTCTGATCAATCGGGCGATCCAGTCTTTTGTCTGCGCGACATACGGGCAGTCGATCTGGTTGCGTGTCACAGAGGCAGCGGGACTGGATTTTACTGAATTTGAGGCCATGCTTGTATATGACGACACCGTGACCATCCGGGTGATGGATGCGCTGTGCGGCGAGCTTGGTCGCCCAAATGCCGAAATTCTGGAAGATGTCGGCACATATCTGGTGTCGCATCCCAATATGGAAGGTCTGCGGCGACTGCTGCGTTTTGGCGGTGTCAGCTATGTCGATTTTCTGCACTCGCTGGATGATCTGGCGGATCGCGTGCGTCTTGCTGTTTCTGATCTTGCGCTGCCGGTGCTGGAACTGCGAGAGCTGTCTGCCACCGAATATCAGTTGTGCTGTTGCCCGGGCTTGCCGGGATATTCAAGCGTCATGGTCGGCGTCTTACGTGCCATGGCTGATGATTATGGTGCCCTGGTGATGCTGTCTCATGACGGGCAGGATGGGACGACCGAGGTGATATCAATCACCCTGGTTGAAAGCGCGTTTGCGGCTGGACGGCATTTCGACTTAGGGGCACGCAACTGATGAGCAAGCCCCTAGAACTTGCCGATCTGCTGGAAACACTGTGCCCTATGTTTCTTTTGCTGGACACGGATGGAACAATCCGCCAGGCCGGGCCGACCCTGCAAAAACTACGCCCGGACAACAGACTGATTGGGAAAAACTTTCTTGACGTATTTGCCCTGATCAGACCTCGGGCTGTCACAACTCTGCCTGCATTGATGTCTATGGCGGGTGCGAAGTTGCACCTTAGATTTCACGATAAACCCAAAACGGCGCTGAAGGGGCTGGTTGCTCCGTTGCACGATGGTGAAGGCGCAGTGATCAACCTGTCCTTCGGTATATCCATTCTGGATGCTGTACGGGACTACGCCCTGACCAGCGCCGATTTCTCGGGCACCGATCTGGCCATCGAACTCTTGTATCTTGTTGAGGCGAAATCAGCCGCGATGGAGGCGTCGCGCTCACTGAACCTGAGATTGCAGGGCGCGATGCTTGCGGCCGAGGAACAGGCCTATACAGATACATTGACTGGCCTGAAAAACAGGCGCGCCATGGATCACATGTTGGGGCATCTGATTTCCGCAAACTCGGCGTTTGCCCTGATGCATCTGGATCTGGACTTCTTCAAATCCGTAAATGATCGTCTGGGACACGCGGCCGGAGACTTCGTTCTTCAGCAAGCAGCTCGCATCATGGTCGAGGAAACGCGCGGCGAGGATACGGTTGCTCGGATCGGTGGGGATGAGTTTGTGTTGATTTTCAAAGGCATAACCCACAAGGCCACATTGACGGCGGTGGCCGATCGGCTTATTGCCAAACTTAACGAGCCGATGATCTTTCAGCAGCAACCCTGTCAAATCTCGGCCAGCATCGGTATTGCGATTTCCACGCAGTTTCAGGCTTTGACCGCCGCGCGCATTCTACATGCCGCCGATCTGGTCTTGTATCAGGCAAAAAGGGAGGGCAGATCCTGCTATCGTCTGCATTCCGATCTGTCAAAAGCACAGTCATAACAGCCCAACCAAACAGTCTGCCCGGCGATCTTATGCGGGCGCAAATGCGCCGCAGAGTTTTGCGGCGATCTGATTTTGGATAGGCGCAAGTTCCCCGATCACGGGCATTACATGCCCGGTAAACCCGGCGCGGCTCAACTCCTGCGGAACGTCTTCCAGAACGTGTCCGCCTGTACAGGCAAAAAACGGCAGGCACACAGCGTGCGGTCCCGTACCGATCGCGGCCTCGCAGATCGATGGCGGTTCTTCGACAAAACCAACCCGGATTGATTTGAAACTCATTTGCAGTTCCAGTTTGGTTGCAAAATCCATAGTCACGGCAGATGGGTTGCGGCTGCGTCCTGATCCATGCGCTGCAATGACAAGATCTGTCGTACCCGATTGCCAATCCTTCCCCGTCAGCGCGATGCGCACAGCATCTGCCGCCAAAGCCGGCAAATCGGGGTCGACGCCCAATGGATCAAGAATGCGCAGGTCACGCGCGCCAACCCGTTTTGGCAGTGCGCTGGTGACGAACCATCCTTTGGCCATGAACAGCGGGTAGATAACCGTATCGCCCGGCAGGCCGTCCATTTTCTGCTCCAGCGCATCGGGCATGGCAAGGGTTGCGGAATGCACGGACACGCCATCCGCCAACCTGTCGACATGATCTGCAAACACGGCCAGCGACTTTTCGGCCGGATCAGGGTCAGATGGCTGACCATGTGCAACGATGATGGCATGGGGCATGCGCGGCTCCTGTCTGATAGTGCGATAGGTGTTTTGTCGGGACTAAATGTCAATACGCGTGTCAGCCCAAAAGGGTCAGCCAAAGCCAGACAGTCAGGATGGACGTGGCAGTTCCGATCAAAACGGACGAGGCGGCAACCCGTTTGGCCCGCCCGTACATATTTGCAAAAATATACGCATTGAAACCGGGCGCCATCGCGGCGTTCACAACCCCGGACCGGAAAAGATCCTGCGGCAACGCAACGGATTTGCCGAATGTCCACACCAGGGCAGGGTGCAACATCAAAGAGATGAAGCAGACATAGCCGATGGTGCGCAGGTCGCCTTCGGGCCTGTACTTGACCAAAACTCCGCCCAAAGCAAACAGAGCGCCGGGCAGGGCCGCCTGTGTGACCAGCCCCAACGCTTCGTCGACCACCTCGGGAATGACAATGCCGGTCAGATTGACCACAAACCCAAGCGCGATACCCAGGATCAGAGCGTTCTTGAACATTGCGGACAAAACGGACCGCATCATGCGCGCGTGTCCGTGGCCGCGATTTCGCACAACCTCCATGACCGTGATGCCAACACCGTAGCAAAACGGCGAATGGAAGGCGATGATCGCATAGTTCCCGGTCAGGTTTTCGGGGCCATAGGCGCGTTCGGTGATCGGCAGTCCCAAAAGGACCGAGTTGGAAAAGAGACAGCAGAATCCGATGGCAACGCAGTCTTCCCACTCTCTGCCAAAGATAAACCGGGCGCCGAACAGGCCGGCCGTGAAGCACAACGCAGCGGCGGAATAAAAACTGATCAGCAGCCGGGGATCAAAACTGGCGCTGAGGTCCAGATGCGCAATGGCCACAAAAAGCAAGCACGGAATGGCGAATCCCTGAGTGAACCGCATCAGCCCGTCGACATGTGTCTCTGTGAAGTACCCGGACCGGGTAGCGGCGTAACCGGCACCGATCACCAGAAAAACCGGTAGAATGACCGTGATCAGGCTTTGCAGCATTCTGTCTCTGTCTCAAAGACGGCGGGTGATATCACGGACAAACAGGGCAGAGCGCTACAAGGCCTGATGTATCACCATACCGTCATAGGCGGGGGTGATATGTTCGGCGGTTTCCGCTTCTAACGTGGCATAGTCAAGGTCGATATGCATGTTGGTAAGAACGGCGCGCCCGGGTTTCAGCTGCTCGATCCAGTCGAGCGTCTTTTCAAGATGCGCATGGGTCGGATGCGGGGCCCGGCGCAGCGCATCGATCACAAGGCAGTCCAGCTCTGCCATTTCGGCCCAGGCGTCGTCATAGATTTCTGAAACATCAGGCAGGTAGGCCAGGTTACCCATGCGAAACCCCAGCGCGTCGATCGAACCATGATTCACCTTGAACGGTCGAAATGGAATCGGACCGCCGGGGCCATCAATCTCGAACGCGCCATCAATTGTCTTCAGTTCCAGAATAGGTGGATAAGGCGAGCCTTCCGGTTGAATGAAGGCATACCCAAAGCGGCCCAGCAAAGCATTTTGCGTGTCGCCATCCGCCCAGACCGGAACACGCGCCTTCATGTTGAAGACGATCATGCGCAGATCGTCGATGCCATGGACGTGATCGGCGTGCGAATGGGTGTAAACAACCGCATCCAATCTTCCCGTGCCCGTATCCAGCAACTGGCTGCGCATGTCAGGGGTTGTGTCGATCAGAACGGTTGTTGTGCCGTCCGGGCCATCCCGTTCGATCAGCATGGAACATCGGCGGCGGATATTCCTGGGGTTGCCGGGATCGCAATCACCCCACTGCCCGCCCAGCCGAGGCACGCCGCCAGATGACCCGCAGCCCAGAATGGTGCATCTCAACTGGGTCATGCAGCCGCCTGGAACTGCGCGGCTTTTGTAAACAACCGGTCGAAATTGGCCTGGGTCTGCGCAGCAAAGGCAGCATAATCCATGCCAAAAATCTCGGCCCCTTTACGGGCGGTAAAGGCAGTATAGGCGGGTTCATTGCGTTTGCCGCGATACGGTGGTGGCGCAAGATAGGGCGCATCGGTTTCAATCAGGATCCGGTCGACAGGCGCGGCGGCAAATATATCTCGCAAGTCCTGACTCTTGGGAAACGCCGCGATGCCGGACATGGACAGGTAAAACCCCAGCTCCAGCGCCGCCGCCGCCAGCCTGGCAGAGGATGAAAAACAGTGCATGACGCAGGCAAAAGGCGCGTTTGAATATTCTTCGGTCAGAATGCGGGCCATGTCTTCGTCGGCGGCGCGGGCATGAATGATCAACGGCAGCCCGGTACGTTGTGCCGCCTCGATATGAATGCGCAGTGATTGCTGCTGAATTTCGGCGCTGTCGGCGGTGTAATGGTAATCCAGCCCGGTTTCACCAATGCCCACCATTTTAGGATGCCGGGTCAGGGCGACCAGTTCCTCGACGGTGGCCATCGGCTCGTCGGCCACGCTCATCGGATGTGTGCCTGCCGCATAAAAGATCGGCGCATAAGCGTCCGCAATGGCGCGCACACCGGGCTCGTTGCGCAAGCGCGTGCAGATTGTAACCATCCGCGTGACACCTGCGTCGGCGCCACGGCTGATAATATCATCCAGTTGCCCGTCAAAATCGGGGAAATCCAGATGGCAATGGCTGTCGGTGATCTGGGGCGTATCGCTCATCTGTTCTGACCGGCGGTTTCCTGTATCTTGAACACCGTATCTAGGACCAGCGCGGCAGGGTCAAGGTTCACCGCCTGACCGTGTCGTGCGCGGGCTGTGATCGTTGCGGCAATCCCGGCCCAGCGGCGTGCCTGATCGGGCGACGGGGACAAGCGGGCCAGTGTCTGGCTTTCGTTTGGCGCAGCTTCGGGAACCGGTGCCGCACCGGTTGCACCGCTCAGCGCCAACCGGGCGAGGGCGACGTCGATCAGGTTGAGCAAAAGGTCGAACCGGTCCGCCGCGCCGCGTTGGGCGGCAGCCTCGGCCAAGGCCAATGCACGTTGGCGGTTCAAGCGAGGCAGGGTCCCCAAAATGGCGATGAGTTCGGCATAAATTTCCATTCCGCCCAGATTGATCAGCCGCACGGCATCACCAACCGAGCCTGCCGCCAAAGCGGTCAGATGATCCGTATCTGCAGGCACTTCGACACCCGCCTGCACCAATGCGGTGTGCATGTCTTCTGCGCGCAAAGGTTGCAATCGCAAGGTTCGACAGCGCGACCGGATGGTCGGCAACAGGCGCGAGGGCTGATGCGAAACAAGCAGTAACGTGGTGCGTGCCGGTGGCTCCTCCAACATTTTCAGCAACGCATTGGCCGCGCTGATATTCATGTCGTCCGCAGAGTCCACGATAACGACCCGTCGCCCGCCATCCGCCGCAGACAGGCCAAAGAACTTGCCAAGTTTGCGGACGTCGTCAACGATGATTTCATTGCGCAGCCGCCCTTGATCGTTCAAGGAACGGGTGATCGCCGCCAACCCCGGTTCTGCTCCGGCCAGCACACGATGACTGATCGGGTGGTCGGGGTCGATATCCAGGCTTTCGGGCGGCTCAGGCGCGCCAAACAAGCCGCCATCGTCCATCGGAGGTGTCGCCAACAGAAACCGGGCAATGCGCCAGGCCAGCGTGGCCTTGCCGACACCGCGCGGTCCGGTCAGCAGCCATCCGTGGTGCAGCCGGTCAGAAGTATACGCGGTCAGAAATGCCTGTTGCGCCGCGTCCTGACCAATCAATCGAGAGGTTTCGCGCGGGTGCGGCGCGCCGGGCGCCTGATCCGGGGTTGGGATGTCGTCATTCATGGTTTATCGCAGAGCTGTCTCAACGATGTTTGTCACATCCTGCGCGACGCTGTCTATGTCGCGATTGCCGTCCACAACTCGGAATCGATCAGAAAACTCGGCAGCCAGCGCCAAAAATCCCGCCCGCATTTTCCGTTGCAGATCAGGCCCGAAATCCTCGAAACGTTCTTCTGTGCCTTGCCTGGCCTTGGCGCGGGACAGACCAGTATCCGGGTCCATGTCGACAAGCACAGTGATGTCCGGTTCGCACCCGATCATCAGGTCGTGCAATTTGTCCACTATCGGCCTGAGATCCCCGCGCGACAGGCCCTGATACATGCGGGTGCTGTCGGCGAACCGGTCACAGATCACGATCCTGCCATCTGCCAGGGCAGGTTCGATTGTCCGTTCCATATGGTCGCGTCGTGCGGCCGTAAACAGCAAAATCTCGGTTTCGGCGGACCATCTGTCAGGGTCGCCTTCCAACACCAAAGCGCGGATTTCTTCGGCTCCGGACGATCCGCCCGGTTCTCTGGTCAGAACCACCTGATGCCCGGCGTCGCGCAGTGTCTGCGCCAACATCCGTGCCTGAGTAGATTTGCCTGATCCGTCAATGCCTTCGAAGGTCAGAAATAACCCGCGTTTCGTCACATCGATTCCAGGGGATTGTTGATAAAATCTTTCAGAACTATGCCGCCCACGGTCATCATCCGTACAACGAAACCGCCCAATGCTACGTTTTCCGCCGCAACCAGCGGGCGGCGGATTTCCGGCAAACCTTCGGGCTTGATCACCAGCTCGGCCAGTTGCTGGCCTTTGGCGACCGGAGCGTTGATCGGGCCTTCGTATACAACCTCGGCCTCGACATTCTGGGTGCCCAGAACCGGGAACAGAACGGTCAAATCACCCTCGGGCACCAGACCTACGGTCTTTTTTTCGCCCATCCACAATTTGGCTTCGGCTATCGGCGTTTCTTCGGTGGCAACTGTCCTCTCGACAAAATTTCGAAACGACCAGTTAACCACGGCCTCAGCTTCCTCTGCCCGCTGACCTGTGGTGTCGATCCCGCTGAGAACGAAGATCACGCGCCGGTCGCCTTGCTTGGCCGAGCCGACAAGACCATAGCCCGCCTCTTGCGTGTGGCCGGTTTTCAGACCGTCAGCGCCGATATCCAAACGCAACAAAGGGTTGCGGTTTCGTTTGTTGGAGGGCGCGCGCCCGTCAAATTCGAACTCTTCTTCCGCAAACAGTGGATAGTATTCGGGAAAATCCGTGATCAGCCGGTCGGCCAGAACCGCCAGATCATGCACGGACATCATATGGCCCGCTGCGGGCCAGCCATTGGAATTGGCAAAATTCGAATTGTTCATGCCCAATTGCTGGGCGCGTTGCGTCATGTATCTGGCAAAGCCGGCTTCGGTTCCGTCCGGGCTGAGCGCTTCGGCAATGACAAAGCAGGCATCATTGCCGGACAACACGATGATCCCGCGCAGCAGGTCTTCGACGGTGACCCGATCCTGCGTGTTCAGGAACATGGTCGAACCGCCATAGCTCATCGCGTGTTCCGAGACGGGCAATATTTCCTGCAACGTCAGGCGCCCGTCGCGCAAAGCCTCGAACGCAACATACAACGTCATCAGCTTGGACATTGACGCGGGCGGTAACGGCTGATCCGCTTCTTTCGACAACAGGACCGTGCCCGTGGTCTGATCGATCACATAAGCCGCCCTGGCCGATGTGTCGAACGCATGGACCGGCAAGGCCAAAACGGCCAAACCAAGAGAAAGTGCGGATGCTCGCAAAAGGGAAAGCACAAAGCGCCTCCTGTGATCAGTTAGAAACGGTGAATGCGTCGGTAAAGCCAAGATCCCTGACGTCATTTCGAATAGCCTTGCGTTCGGCCCGGTTTGCGGCCGGTCCGACAAGCACGCGCCAGACGGTGCTGTCCTCGGTCTTCAACTCGCGCACTTCGGCCGACATGCCATTGCGGCGCACCTGGGCTGCGGCGCTATCAGCGTTGGCCTGAACGCCAAACGTACCGATCTGAACAAAGGGTTTGGACAGTTCTATCGTCGACGCGGGTGCTGTCGCCGCTGCCGGGACGGGTTCGCTTGCCTCGATAGCTGCTGCGGCTCCGGCGATGGGATCAAGGGGTGTCTGCGTAATCTCGTCAGGGTCTTTCTTCTGCCACCATTTCCGCTTTGCCGGCTTTTCCGCCGGGGCCACGACCGGTGCATCCGACAAAGCGGGGGCCGCCGCTGTAACGGCCGCCGTTTCGGTGACAGCATCGACCGTGTCGACAGCCGCTGGCTCTGGTGCAGCTTCGGCAGCGGCGGTGTTGGTGGCAGGGGCGGTGGCGGGCTCTTTTTTCTGCCACCATTTGCGTTTTGCCGGTTTTTCGGGTTCGGGCGCTGTCTCTTCAACAGCGTCTGCCACGATGTCGGCGCCGTCCGCTGTCACATCATTTGCGGCGGCGGTTGCGGTTGCTGCGCCGGCGGCAACAGCACCAGCGGCCACCGCGGCCGTGGCGGGCTCTTTTTTCTGCCACCATTTGCGTTTTGCCGGTTTTTCGGGATCTGCCGATGCGGTTGCAGTCTCAGATTGCGGGTCTGCATCCGCCTGCGCAATTGTTGTTTCAGTGTCAGAAACATCCTGTGCAGCCGGATCGGGGGCGGGCACCACGGGCGGCGTTACAACCTCTTCACGTTTCAGCGCCACAACATCCAACCGGGTCGGGGCCCCGGCCAGCAGACCCAGCTGCTCGGCCGCCGCCGAAGACACCTGCAAGGCCGGGCCAGGCAGATTCCGTTCGCGCCTGAACAAAGCCCCGGTAATCGAGGTGCTGTTAGCCGTATTCTTGATCAGAACGCGCTGAGGCTGGGTCACGTCCGGATGCGCAACCCACACACCGCCCAGCGACGGGCGCCCATCCCATAGCCCGGCCTCTGTCACCTGGAAAACATCAGGGGCCTCTATGTCCCGTTGCGATACATTGGTCGCTTGTGGAAAAATTTCATTGGCCGCGGGTTGGTCTTCGGATTTTTCAGCTGTTTCCAGTGCTTCGTCGCACCCCGAAAGGGCTACCAAAGCCAATGCCAGAAACGCCAGCCGATTAGACCCCGGGCGTGTCTCGGTCGCTCGCTTCATTTTCTCATCCCTTGCCTGAAGGGGCCTCGTTTTCCGCGCCCCGCCGCCATTGGGTCGGCCAATTGCACCAACCCTCTGCGATCTTATGCACCCATCATAACCCGAGGACCGTTATTTTGAAAGAGCGCTGCCAGATGTTCGGCAAGATTTCCCGTTTTCATCTTGCCTCTGGCCGCAAGTGTGCTTAGACCCTGCCAACACGCGGGGAGGTGGCAGAGTGGTCGAATGCGGCGGTCTTGAAAACCGTTGGGCGTGAGAGCGTCCCCAGGGTTCGAATCCCTGTCTCCCCGCCACCCATACCTGTCTCACTTCAGTTGTATTTTCCGACCCGGAATTGTGCCGCAATTCCCGCGCGTTGGCGCATGCGCTTTCAATCAGAGACGGAGCGGATCGTACACTCAGAGCGCAATTCCGGCCGCAGTCTCAGTGCCGCATTTTGGCGGGGTCGC
>JBCCIK010000110.1:0-11441 GCA_039028255.1 Pseudomonadota bacterium
AAACTGCTGACACGTCGGGACGAAGGGCTTTTGCAGTTTGATCGGGTGGTTATCGAAACCACTGGCTTGGCCGATCCGGGGCCCATCCTGCAAACTCTGTTGGTAGATCCGTATTTAGGGCGAAACACGCGGATGGACGGTGTGATTACCGTTGTCGATGCGGTCAACGGCCCCGCAACCCTTGACGCTCAGTTCGAGTCGGTCTCGCAAGTTGCGCTGGCTGATCTGATTGTGTTGAGCAAAACAGATCTTGTTTCGCACTCTGCCGCCAAGGCTGTCTCGGAACGGCTGCGCAATATTAACCCGACCGCTGATATCATCCATCCGTCGGATCAGAGTTTTGAAACCGCAAAACTGTGGAATCTGACCGGGATGCGGCAAAACGCGGATCAGCAGGACGCGCTTTTGTGGACAATGCCAAAAGCGCCGGCTGATCCTCTGGGCAACCTGTCCGGGTTGTCGGGCGGTACTATGGCGAACTCTGTTCAGACCGCAGAATTCCGCCATCACCACAGCGATATAACGTCAATTTCGATCGTACTGGACGACGCGTTGAGCGATGTGATGTTCGACAAGTGGTTCGATACCCTGATCGCGCACAAGGGCCGGGATATTCTGCGTGTCAAAGGGATTCTGTTTCTGGAAGGCATCGACACACCTTTTGCCTTTCATGGTGTTCAGCACATATTCGACCCTCCTGTCCCGCTGAAAAACTGGACCGGGCAGGACCGGCGCACCCGCATTGTTCTAATTGGCCGCAATCTGAACCGACCGGAACTACAGCGCAGCCTCGATTTGTTGCGCAAGTCAAATTCAAATCAAACCCAGCCTCCTATGGAGTAGTAAGGCAATGTCAGATACCCGACTTCCCGTCACCGTCCTGTCCGGCTTTCTTGGCGCAGGCAAGACCACACTGCTCAACCGCGTACTGAACAACCGTGAAGGACGTCGCGTGGCCGTAATTGTCAACGACATGTCCGAGGTCAACATTGATGCGGATCTTGTGCGCGCTGATACGGAACTGTCCCGCACGGACGAAACGCTGGTCGAAATGTCGAACGGATGCATTTGCTGTACGTTGCGCGATGATCTGTTGCACGAGGTCCGACGCCTGGCCGAGGATGGTCGCTTTGACTATCTGCTGATCGAATCGACAGGCATCTCAGAGCCGTTGCCCGTCGCCGCGACATTCGATTTTCGTGATGAACTGGGCGAAAGCCTCGCTGATGTGTCTCGGCTGGATACAATGGTAACAGTGGTGGACGCGGTGAACCTGATGAATGACTACAACAGTCATGACTTCCTGAGCGATCGCGGCGAAACACTGGGGGAAGAAGACGATCGGACGCTGGTCAACCTGCTGGTGGAACAGATCGAATTTGCCGATGTGGTTGTGCTGAACAAGATCGACGATGCCGGCCCACAGCTGACAAATGCTGCCCGCAAGATTATCCGCAGCCTGAATGCGGACGCGCGCATTGTGGAAACCAATCATTCCGACGTTTCAGCCGATGCAATCCTCGACACCGGGCTGTTTGACTTCGAAAAGGCGCACGAGCATCCGATGTGGGCAAAAGAGCTGTACGGCTTTGCCGATCACGTGCCCGAAACCGAAGAATACGGGGTTGCCAGCTTTGTCTATCGCGCAAGGCAACCGTTTGAACCTGACAAAATTCTGAAAGTAATGAATGGTGATATGCCGGGTGTTTACCGGGCGAAAGGCCATTTCTGGCTGGCCACGCGCCCCGATTGGGTGGCCGAGTATTCGCTGGCCGGCACCTTGTCTTCGGTCAAACCGCTTGGCACCTGGTGGGCGTCGGTCCCCAAGGATCGGTGGCCCGATCATGCCAGTGCGCAGGCCTACATGGAAGCACACTGGGCCGAACCGTGGGGGGACCGGCGGCAAGAGATTGTGTTTATCGGCTCGGGCATCGATTGGCCGGACCTCAAGGCGCGACTGGATGCCTGCCTGATACCCGAACATCTGGCGTCTGGCCCCGAGGCCCTGCCGCTGGACTTGCCGGACTCTTTTCCGGACTGGCGACGCGTGGAGGATGCTGCTTGAATATCTTACAAAGGCAAATCACAACCAGTGCGAACGGGGTCGATATCTCAGACACGCCCGAAGGTCTGGCAGCCATTCACGCGCCCGGTTGCGCCGCAGCGATCTGGCGCAGGCAAACTCCGCATGGTTTTCAAGACTGGATTGACGCGCTGCCTGCCGATCATCTTCCAGCGACCCGCACGGTGTTGCGCCCAGGTGTCGTGGGCGAAGCCGTTCAGCATATGTGTGCTGCGGCGGGTATGGAAGACGGCCCGCAGCGCGGCTGGCTGGTTGATGACATAGCCGGGTTGTCGGCGCGATTTGCCGATGTAATGGATGCGCCATACCTGCGGTTGCGTCTTGGTGTGATCACCACCAACGCGTGCCGGAAATTTCACATAGACAGCATCAGGGCGCGGCTGATCTGCACCTATCGCGGCACCGGTACGCAATACGGCGTGTCGCATACCGGCGCTGACCCGCGCAGGGTTTTCACGCTGGCCACCGGGTCGCCCATGGTGATGCGCGGAACGCTTTGGCCGGAAACGCCTGCGTCCGGACTGCGTCATAGATCGCCTCCGATAGAAGGGACCGGAGAAACGCGTCTGGTTCTGGTGCTGGATCCCGTTCTTGATCTTGAGGACGGGTAGCAATGGCAGGCAATCTGGGTTCCACGCGGCTGAAAAAGCGCAAGCGCCGCGAAGACCCCATGAGAGAGTTCGACAGGTTGCCGCCGCCGCTGCGCGCATGGTTGGCAAATGCCGCATTGCCGTGGCGGCCGCGATCTGTGCGCCGTGCCTATGATCGCGCACTGTCACGCACTGGCGATCCGTCATATGCCTTGCAGGAACTGGATCGCCTGCAAGCCAAACAACTGGCAAAGGATGCACCCTTGGGTGTGAGCGTTTAAAGACACGGCGCATTCTGCGCAGGGTCACAACGTTCAGTCTTCGACCGGCGGAAACCACGTCAGAGACGAATGGTGTAGCGAAATCAAAACGCGCCCGTCAAGTTTGTGATAGGCAAACGTATAGTCCGCGCGGGTCGCATTGCCTGACCCATCGACAAACGTGTAGTGCCCCATGTCCTTGTATCCCATGCCTCCCGCTTTGAGGATCGGGCCGACAGCGCTTTGGAATTCAACCGTTTTCCAACCTCGTTTCAGGAAACCTTTGTCCTGCGGATAATCGGGATCACCGCCCACGAAATACGCCTGCGCGCCTTTGCGATCCAGACGAATGACATCCGCCAAGGTCGGTTTGAACAATACGGGTTCGTCTGGGCTGCCGAAATCGTACAGTTCCAGCAGGTTTTCCACATCCTGATCGGTCACGTATTTGGCCCAAGCCCGTTGCGCTGCCACAACCTCGGCTTTTGTCATCGGTTCAAAGCTGCGTTCCGTAATCTTCCCGTCTCCTTACGTCTGGTCGTTCAGTCGGTCGCCTGTGTCGTGCGACCCAGTCAATAAGCTGCGCTCTTTTTGGAGCAGAGAACGGTTCGGGTCAAATTTTGTTTCGAGAAATAGCTGTGAAATCGCAATCTGGATTGAGACTCGTCAATCCGGTCATTTGATAAGTTTCGCACTGACCGCCCACGGGCACACACCGACCCAGTGCCACCAATCGGAACCAAGCCGTTAAAACCATCCAATTGTAACATGTTGCATAGATGCATGACGTGCGACATTCTGCGGTCATGTATGCTTCGCATGGATTTTTGCAGTCTGATATCGGCGACGTCGATGTCGTGTATCACGATGGTCTTTACCATCTGTTTCATCTGGTTTTGCCGAACCACGACTTCATAGCGCACGCAGTCAGCAAGGACGGCATGACCTGGCGTCGTGTTCGCAACGCTTTGTTTGTCGGGGACCCGGGCGCGTGGGACGACGATATGCTGTGGACCATGCACGTCACACCGGACCCGGAACGCAGCGGAAGCTGGCGCATGTTTTACACCGGGCTGGCCCGCAGCGAATATGGTCGGGTTCAGCGCGTCGGCTGTGCACGATCACAGGATCTGCACACTTGGGAACGATGCAACAGCGGCCTGTATCCGCTGGAAATTTCGGAACAATGGTATGAGTCACGTGTTGATGAGGGCCGCAGCTGGGTCAGTTTTCGCGACCCGTTTTTCTATAATGATCCATCAACGGGTGAGAGGTTGCTTTTGGCGGCCGCGCGGGTCAAGGACGGCCCGGTTATCCGGCGCGGATGTGTCAGCGTCGCACGCGAAACCGCACCTGACAGGTTCGAATTTGGCCCTCCGCTTTGTTATCCGCGGCTTTATGATGATGTCGAGGTGCCCAATCTTTTGCAGATTGAAGGGCGTTACTATCTGATCGGATCAATTCGCGAAGATACGAAAATAAGATACTGGCATGCGGACCAGATCGACGGACCTTACCAGAATTTTGCCGATAATGTTCTGCTGCCCGAAGGCAATTATGCGGCCCGGATTTGCCGTGTGGGTGACCGGTACCTGTTGTTCAACTTCTTTCAGCGCCGGGTGATTTCATATGGCAAAGAGGTTATGGCGCGCCTTTTGCCACCACCCAAGGAATTGACCACAGACGATGCCGGGCGTCTGATCCTGCGTTCGTTCAGCGGTTTCAACGCCAACGCATACAGCCCGTTTGCCGTCACACATCCAGCAGAATTCAGCGCCATGCTGGGTAATCCGCAGGCGTCCGTGCATGGCGATGGCGACAGCGTGCACGTGTCCTGCTCAAGCGGGTTCGAAGCCTTTATCATCCCGGGCGAGCATGAAGATTTCCGTTTGCGGGCCCGCATTCAGCTTGCCGGTTTGGGCAAATGCGGCCTGGTTCTGCGGTGTTCGGAAGAAGGAGACGGATATTATCTCTCGCTTGATCTGGTAAAGGGGTACGCACAGATCAGACGTTGGGGTGCCAATCCCAGGCCAGAGTTCGAAAATGCGTTTGATTATGAAACCCTGCAAAGCGGAAATTTTGTCACCGACAACGCAAGGCAGGAGTGGGAGATCGAGGTTGTCGCGCACGGCACTTACATAGAGTTTTCTATTGGTGGTCAGGTGACCCTTTGCGTCGTCGACGATGCATTCAGAACGGGTCGTGTCGGATTTTACGCGGAATCGGCTCAACTAAGGCTGACCGGGATCACGATGGAGCGATTGCGCAGATCCGTTAGCGAAGAAGAAACCGTTTACACCTCCACTCGCCATTCTGAATTGCGCATGCCGACGGCGAACATGCCGGCGACATCATGACCGCCCTGCAACGCAAGCCCGCGCAGCGGTGGCTGGCAGTATGTGACATTGATGATACCCTGACCGGTGACGCGCAGGCCTTGCAGGACCTTGCACACGCTGTGAATGATGCGGGCAAAAGCGTTGTGCTGGCCGTCAATTCCAGCAGACCCGCTGCAAGCGTTGCCGCAACCCTGGCGCAGGACTTTCCCGACAATCTGGTCCCCGACGCTGTAGTCACGGCTCTGGGAACCGAGATTTCAGTTGGCGGAACCGCAGTGCCTGCATGGCAGTCCCGGTTTTCCGGATGGCCTCACGACAGTGTTTTCGCAATTCTTGCGGCGCAGGGCCATCAGCCTCATGACCCCATGTACCAGACTGCGCACAAGGTCAGTTTTGCCGTACCCAAAAGCAAACAGGCTGATGCACGCAGGGCGTTGTCGGATGCAGGGATTGGATGCGATGTCATTACGTCCGGCCACGATGATTTTGATGTTCTGCCCAGAGGGGCCGGCAAAGCCTCAGCGACCCTATTTCTGGCACAGTATTTCGGCATTGACCAATCTTGTCTTGTCGTTGCGGGCGACAGCGGCAACGATCTGGATATGTTTCTGGCAGCACCCCATCGAATTGCCGTCGCCAACGCGCGTACGGAACTGGTCGATGCGTTGCCCCCGGGATCGTTCTACCACGCACGACACCCTTTCGCAGCGGGTGTGCACGAAGGATTTCGACACTTTGGTATGCTACCATCCCCCACAGCCAACACACGTCTTTCAGCAGGAGCATTGGAACCATGAGCAACGGCAACTCAGGCTCGCTGATGATGATCTCGCTTCATGGCTACGTGGGAGGATCACCCGAGCTTGGAAAACCCGATACCGGTGGGCAGGTTGTTTTTGTTATGGAACTGGCCAAGCGGTTCGCGCGCCTTGGATACACCGTGGATGTCATTACTCGACGGTTCGAAGACCAGCCTGCCGAAGACCGGATCAACGAAAACCTGCGCGTCTGGCGCATTCCGTTTGGGGGACCTGACTTTATTCGCAAAGAGGATATGCATGACTGGTACGGTGATTTTGTCTCGAACCTGTTGGCGGCTATCCGAAAGCAGGGTCTGTCCTATGACGTGGTGAACAGCCACTATTGGGACGCAGGTGTCTCTGGCCAGAAAATAGCCGAAGAACTTCAGATTCCGCATGTTCACACGCCGCATTCGCTTGGCTGGTGGAAAGCCAAGGATATGAAGAGCCTTGGAGAAGGCAAAGCCGCCAATTATCGTTTCGAGGAACGCATCCAAAAGGAATTCGTGCTGTATCGCAGCTGCGATCACGTGATTGCAACAAGTGAACAGCAGGTGCAGCTGATCGAAGATCACTATGACCTGCCCAGCGAACATATTTCGATGATCCCGCCCGGTATCGACGAACAACGCTTTACTGCGGTGACACCGACGCAGGTGTCAGAAATCAGACAGCGGCTGAACATGTCCCACAATGACGTTTACGTTGTGGGACGGGCGGCAACGAACAAGGGTTATGATCTGATCTTACAGGCCCTTCCATTTTTGCGGGCTTTGCAGCCCAATGCCCGTCTGGTTCTGGCTGCCGGGGCGAACTCGGACGACGATCAAAAATTGATAGACACATGGAAAAGACAGGCGGCTGAACTGGAGGTTGCAGATTTCGTTGATTGGCGCGGTTACGTGGCGGATGACGATCTGGCCGACTATTACCGGGCCCCCGGAGTTTTTGCCCTGCCATCACGGTACGAGCCGTTCGGCATGACCGCGGTCGAGGCTATGTCCAGCGGCACTCCTACGGTTCTGACCACACGCGGCGGTCTGTTCGACCAGGTCGAATTTGGCCGCCACGCATTGGTGGCCGACCCGACGCGCCCGCAGGAATTCGCCGCAATGATCAGCATGCCCATGCAACATTCCTGGCTGCGTGAAAAGCTGATGGTAGAAGGGGCAAGATTTGCCCGGCGCACCTTTGGCTGGACAGGGATCGCACGCCGAACACTTGGAGTTTTCGAAAGTTTCCGCGGCAGATATCAGTCGACACTTTAGGCTCTTATTTGGTCAGATCGGGCGACATAGACTGAGCCTGACCAATTGCAGGCTTGATCCGGTCTGCGCGGTCGGTGATGCGGGGGCTGCGCATCAGTCGCTGCTTTTGATTGCTTCCGTTTCCACGTTGATTGTGACTTCATCGCCCACAAGGCCGTTTTCAACCCCATATGTCATGCCGAAATCACTGCGTAGAACCGTGCCGTCCAATGACAGGCCCAGAACTTCACGCTTGTGACCGAACGGGTACTCGGCCAGTTTGTTCAGCGTCACGTTCAACGTAACCGGCCGGGTCTGCCCCAGAATTGTCAGGTCGCCGGTTACGGTCCCTGTGTTTGCACCGGTCGGGGTTCCTTCGTTTGCGACAAAAATAATTTCGGGATACTGGGTGACATCCAAAAAGTCACTGTTGCGGACATGTCCGTCCCGTGCATCGTTGAACGTGTTGACCGAAGCAGCTGTGACGTTCACTTCGACATCGCTAAGGTCCTGTGTGTCCGTATCGTACATGAAACTTCCTGATACGCCTGTAAAAATGCCCAGGGTCTTTGCATATCCTATGTGATCGATGGTGAAGTAAACCGTCGTATGTTCGGGGTCGAGATCGTAGCGCGCCATGTCCTCGTGTGCTGTGGAGGCCAGCGCGCCAGCGGCCACAATACAGCAACAGACGGACCGGATTTTCTTTGTGCCGGTCAATCCCTCATCTCTTTTTACAAAAAACATCGCCTGCGGGCCTCCACATGATACGCCTTATCGGTATCTACATAGAGTGCCACGGCGCAAAGGCCGCAAAAACCATGCAAGAACACAAACTGCGTTGCGTTACATGGAACATTCACCGGGCCAAAGGGTCGGATGGCAAGGTCGACGCAAATCGCGTGATGGATGTCATTGCATCTGATCTTGCACCGCTGCGTCTGGACGTTCTTGCATTGCAAGAGGCGGACGAAGACCATCGACCTCATGCCAGAATTCTGAATGTTCATCGTGTCGCAGAACTGACAGGATTGTCGTATGTTCACGACTCATTGAATTTGCGGTGGGGGCGCGAAAGCGATGGCTTTCTGGGCAGCATTCTTTTTCTCAACAAGGCGCTTGAAAAAACTCATGCCGACGTCATTGACCTGCCAGGACACTGTCATCGCGGGGCGGTAGCGGTTGAAACCCTGTGTGATGGTCGAACTTTGCGGATCATGACCATGCATCTGTCCTTGTGGCAGCCACTGCGCATTGTCCAGATGCGCGTCATCGGTCAATACCTGCGCCGCCGCCCCAGGATGCAAACCCTGATGCTGGGCGATTTCAACGAATGGCGACCCTGGGGCGGGTGGATGTTCCACAAACATGTGGTGGGAGCAACGTTCAAGGGACCCGTGCGGCGGACCTTTCCCAGCAGCAAGCCATTGCTGCCGCTGGACAGAGTTATGACGGATGCGCCGGGCGCACTGAACCGTGTTAAAGTGCTTGACTCAGCTTCGATAAAATCCGCGTCTGATCACCTGCCCCTTACGGCAACGGTGACGATTTCAAACAAGAACTAAGGGCCGTGAACCACGCAATCCGGTTCAGGGCTACCCGAGGTCAATAGTTGGACTAGCTTCTTCGCAACAACACTTGGATGAAAACACATGATCGGCGGAGACTCTTACAACGTCGCAAGGGCGCCACGGGCGGAACCGCCGATTGCAAGCCTGTGCCTGACAGCCGCAATTACGGCGTGTGGTCTTGCGTTGGCGGCCACTGTCGCATTGAGCTTCCCTGCAGTGCCACTGATTTTGTTTGGAGCTATCATCGCCTTGGCCGTGCGTGGTCTGCGGCAATCGTATCCACACCAGGTACTTGGGTTTTGCAACATTGTGACGCTGTTTCGTGCAGCGCTGGTCGCTTTTCTGGCGGGGGCCGTGTTCGACCCGACCGTTGCAGTCTGGTTGGTGTTCTGGATTGCGACGCTTGCATTTGCTCTGGACGGTCTCGACGGATGGCTGGCGCGGCGGTCAGGTCTGACTTCGCCGTTTGGCGCCAGGTTCGACATGGAAACAGACGCGCTGTTGGGGGCTGTTCTGGCACTGTGGCTTTTGGCAATGGGTCGGACCGGTCCAGAAATCCTTGTTCTCGGGTTTATGCGGTATGCTTTCTGTGCAGCCGCCACTGTTTTACCAGCGCTTCGGGCGGAACTGCCGCAATCGCTGCGGCGCAAAACTGTCTGTGTCGTTCAGGTTGCCGCGTTGATCGCAATTTTGTGCCCTCTCACACCCGCCAGTGCAGTCCTGCCGGTATCGTTTTGCGCCGCTCTGCTGCTAAGCTGGTCATTCGCAGTGGATATCAGATGGCTCATAAGGCGCAGTCAATGAAGCAGGTTCTGGTTTTGGCCGTTGGGGCGATTGCCGTTTTTGGCGTTTTCGCTCTTCCCAATCATCCTGACGCCCTGACATGGGGGGCTTTGAACCGTTGGCCTCTTGAGCTTCCGGTGGTGCTGTTGTCCATGATGGTTTTGGGCAGACGGGCTGTTGCGATTAACGTAATCGCCTTGGCCTTGGTGGTGCTTGCGACAGTGAAAGTTGCCGACCTTGGGATGTTCAGTGCCTACAACCGAGCCTTCAACCCAATTGTCGACGGATCATTGATTGGCGCCGGTCTTTCTTTGTTACATGACAGTATGGGCACGGCGATGACCGTCGCCGTGGTGTTGACTGCCATGCTGGTATCGGTTGCCTTTTACGTTGTGCTGGTGCGCGGGCTGATGGCTTGGGCAGATCTTGGCCGCACCAGGAAGTCCAGCCTTGCAGCAGGGCTCGTCACTGTTGGATGCGTGGGCTGGGCTGTTGCAGACGCCGGACATCATCTGAAACACTGGCGCTTTGAAAACAGTCCGCCGGGCACAACCTGGTCCACGCGATTGGCCATTGGCCGCATCGGGACGATGCAGGCAACCCTGGTTGATTTGGCGGAATTCCGCGCGGATGCCCAATCCGATATCTATTCGGATCGAGCCGATCTGTTGAACAGGCTGGACGGCCATGATGTGATCCTGATCTGGATAGAAAGTTATGGGCGCGCAAGTTTTGACAACCCGCTATACGCGCCCACTCATCTGGCGACACTGGATGCGGCGCAAACGGACATCGCCGGATTGGGACTGGCGATGAAAAGCGGTTGGTTGATGTCGCCCACAGCGGGTGGACAAAGCTGGCTGGCGCACGGGGCGCTGGGCAGCGGATTGTGGACCAGCGGCAATGGCCGGTATCAGGCCATGATCGGCAGCGGGAAGAAATGGTTGTTTGATATCGCCCGGGATGCCGGCTATCGCACAACGGCAGTTATGCCTGCGATCACGCGCGATTGGCCTGAAAGCGCCGCGATGGGCTTTGATCTGATCTTCGCTGAGGCGGCGATCCCATATGCGGGCGCGCCGTTTCACTGGGTCACCATGCCGGATCAGTTTACTCTGGCGTCCTATCGAGAGCTTCTGTCGCCCGATCCCAGACCAGAGTTTATTCAAATCGCCCTGATTTCATCCCATGCGCCCTGGACGCCTGTTCCGGACATGGTCGGATGGGACGACATCGGGGATGGGACGATATTCAATGCAATGGCTACGCGCGGTCCAGAGCCCAAAGTTCTCTGGAAAGACCGCAACGCCGTGCGTGACGCCTACCGCAGATCTTTGGATTACGTGTTGCAGGCGGTTTTTTCCCATGTCGTGCAAACGGACGGCAGGCCGCCGGTGTTCATCATAGCGGGTGATCATCAGGCAGCGGGATTTGTGGCCGGAAGCGACAACAAGGATGTACCAGTGCACTTTGTCGGACCTCAACGCGTTCTGGACCAGATCGATCATTGGGGCTGGAGCGATGGATTGATTCCGGACGCGGATGTACCGGTTCGGCGAATGGACAGTTTCCGCGATGACTTTATTGCCGCATTTTCCGGTGAACTATCAACAGCGATGGTGGCGGAATGAAGCGCCGCTGGATCAGGTTGGTCGTATCTGCCGGTATTGTGGCCGGTTTAGTCTGGTGGACAAATGCAGCGCAGGTTTTGGAACACCTGTTCACCCTGAACCTTGGCTGGATTGGCATCTCTATACTCGCCGTTACA
>JBCCIK010000111.1:0-11390 GCA_039028255.1 Pseudomonadota bacterium
CGGCTCACCATTCGGCAACGACTGGAGCTGATCCGCCAGGTCTGCGCCGCGGTCGGCGTGGCGCATCAGAACCTGGTGGTCCACCGCGATCTCAAGTCCGCCAACATCCTGAACAAAACCGGGCAACTGAACATCATCGGCAATCGCAGCCGGGCACCGGTGGATCATTTGGTCGCTGAAGGGGCGATTGAATATCAAAGCCTTCCAACCCTGGCAAAAGACAGTGACGCCATACTGTTGTGCCTGCCAAATTCGGATGTTGTCGAAACCGTGGTTGCAGGTATGGGGGCAGCGCTGGGCGCGGGAAAAATCCTGATTGATACTGGCACGTCATCGCTGCAATCCACGCAAAAAATTGCCGTTGCCCTGAATGGCAAGGGCGTTCTGTTTGCCGAAGCTCCCCTGACCGGCGGGATCAAACAGGCGCAAGCCGGACAGCTTGGTGCGCTGGTTGGTGCCTCGCAGCAGGTGTTCGACACAATCGAGCCGATCCTGAATAGTTTTTGTTCTTCGGTTCAGCATTTCGGTCCGCTGGGCGCCGGAGCCAGGGCGAAATTTGTCAATAACTATATGGTTATGGGCATTGTTGCATTGATTACCGAAGCTTTTCACATCGCGTCAGAAACCAATTCGGACTGGGACAAGTTATATGATGTCGTGATCCGGGGATCTGCGGATTCCGGTGCGTTTCGCCGGATAATAGGCAACGCAAAAGACGGGGATTTCACGGGTTACGTCTTTTCGGTCGAGGGGGCGCTGAAGGACATGACATACATTACTGAAATGAACGAAGGTCTGGACCGCGCGACGCCTTTGAACCAGGCGGTTTTGAATTTCTTTGCGGATGCGACACAAGCCGGGTACGGCGATTTGCAGTTAAGTGAATTGCTGCGCCCGGAGGTGCGCGCATCGTTGTTCGGGCCTGAAGCCGGAAAACCCTCGTAACGTAACTGTATTCCAACAGTGGCGGTTGGTCCGGACGGGTCGCGATGCCATTTGTCCTGATCGCGACAGAGCGCATCACCGCGCAGATGACGCCGGTCGGTCGGGCGCTGGCGTATATTTGATTTGATGTTTGCGGTATTATCGATATTAAAAAGAAAAATAACTCTTATATGGATAAATTATCGATAAAATGAAATCCACCAATAAAACGTGGAGCCGTGAGGCCGCGCAGGCTTTGTATGATCTTCCCATGATGGATTTGCTGTTTCGTGCGCAGACCCTGCATCGCGAGGCTTTTGATCCCAATAAAATCCAGACATCCAAGCTGTTGTCGATTAAGACAGGTGGCTGCGCCGAGGATTGCGCCTATTGTTCGCAATCTGCGCGGAACGGCTCCAGGCTGTCGGCCTCCAAGCTGATTGAGGTCGAGCGGGTGCTGAGCCAGGCCCGCAAGGCCCGTGACGGCGGTGCGACCCGCTTTTGCATGGGGGCCGCCTGGCGCGAGCCAAAAGACCGGGACATGGATGCGCTTGTGGCGATGGTCGAAGGGGTGCGTGGCCTTGGCATGGAAACCTGCATGACCCTTGGGATGTTAGAGGATTCCCAGATCACGCGCCTGCGCGACGCCGGGCTAGATTACTACAACCACAATATCGACACCTCGGAACGCTATTACCCCAACGTCATTACAACCCGCACCTTTGCGGATCGGATTGATACACTGACCCGTGTCAAAGAAGCGGGGATCAAGGTGTGTTCCGGTGGCATCCTCGGCATGGGCGAGGATGTGCAGGACCGCATCGATATGCTGGTGACACTGGCCAATCTGGACCCTGCGCCCGAGTCCGTGCCGGTCAATATGCTGATGCCGCAACAAAACACACCCCTGGCGGATGCCAGACCGGTTGATCCAATAGACTTTGTCCGCGTCATTGCCTGTGCACGGATCATGATGCCGCA
Organism: Pseudomonadota bacterium; assembly: GCA_039028255.1. Lineage (GTDB taxonomy): Bacteria > Pseudomonadota > Alphaproteobacteria > Rhodobacterales > Rhodobacteraceae > Ruegeria. Next base: position 1,906 of record JBCCIK010000111.1, read on the forward strand.
GTCCTATGTCCGACTGTCCGCCGGTCGCAGCGATATGAGCGACGCAGTTCAGGCCCTGTGTTTTCTGGCCGGAGCGAATTCGATCTTTGTGGGTGACACCCTTCTGACCGCGGAAAACCCCAAAGAAGACGCCGATGCGGTGCTGTTTGCCAAACTGGGGCTTCAGGTGGAACGCACAGATGAACGAGTCAGTAAGGACGCGGCCGAATGAAGGCTTTGGACCGTCTGGCCTCGATGCTTGAAACGCTGGAATCCCGTCACCGGCGACGGGTTCTGTCATTGCCAGCCGGTTTGGATTTTGCCTCGAATGACTATCTTGGATTGGCCGGATCTTCACTGCTGGATCAGGCCGCACGTCAGGCGCTGGATCGCGGGGTTCCCTTGGGGTCCGGCGGGTCGCGTCTGTTGCGCGGCAATCACGAAGAGCACGACGCACTGGAGCGCGAAGCCGCCCGCTTTTTCGAGGCCGAGGCGGCGGTGTTCATGGGGGGTGGATTTCAGGCCAATCAGGCGCTGTTTGCGACCCTGCCCGCAGCGAAGGATCTGGTTCTGTATGATGAGCTGATCCACGCCAGTGCGCATGAAGGAATGCGCCTGGGTCGGGCCGAAACCCGCGCTTTCCTGCACAATGATGTGGACAATGCCCGTCAGATCATTGCGGCTTGGCGGGCTGGTGGCGGGTCGGGCCAAATCTGGATCGCGGTCGAAAGCGTCTATTCCATGCAAGGGGACTTTGCCCCGCTGCATGACCTGTCTGCGCTTGCCATTTCGTGCGATGCGGTGCTGATCGTCGACGAAGCCCATGCCACTGGCGTATTTGGCCGGCAGGGTCGGGGTTTGGCCCATCAGGACCGGACGACATTGATGACGGTGCATACCTGCGGCAAGGCGCTGGGCGTCTCAGGGGCGTTGATTTGCGGCCCGTAGGTGATGATCGATGTTGTGATCAATCGCGCGCGCCCCTTTGTTTTTGCAACCGCGCCAGCACCGCTGACCGCTGCGCTGGTGAGGGCTGCGTTGCGGGTCTTGCAGACTGACACCGAAATAAGCGGTACGGCGCGCGCGCGGATCAGCCACGCGCACGCTCAGGCGCGGCGCGCTGGCGTACCCGGAGCCGTCCTGAACAGCCAGATCATACCCGTTATACTGGGGGACGACGCCCGGACCATGGCGATGGCGGCTGACCTGCAACGGCACGGGTTCGATGTGCGGGGCATCCGGCCTCCTACAGTGCCGCGCGGCACAGCGCGGCTGCGTATCTCGATCACCGGGACGGTCAGCCACACTGATATCACGGCGTTGTTCGACACACTGGCCCGTTGCCAAAAGATCGCGGCATGAGCGCCTTGATTGTCACGGGCACGGATACCGGCGTGGGCAAGACTATCTTTTCGGCAGGCCTGACCCAAGCGCTTGGCGCGCGCTACTGGAAACCTGTCCAATCCGGTCTGGATGATGTCACCGATACCGAAACGGTCAGAGCCTTGTCTGGCGCGGAAGTCCTGCCCGAGGTCTATCGGCTGCGTAAACCCGCCTCGCCGCATTTGTCGGCCGAGGATGTGGGCATTGAAATCCGGTTACAGCAACTGACCTTGCCCGATACCGCAGGACCGCTGATCATCGAAGGGGCCGGCGGGGTCATGGTGCCGCTGACCCGCCAGTTGGTGATGCTGGATCTGTTTGCGCACTGGCAGGCCCCCGTGGTTGTGGTGGCGCGCACTGCACTTGGGACGATCAATCATACCCTTCTGTCACTGCGGGCGCTGCGCGAGGCCGGGTGCCCGGTCATTGGTGTTGCCTTTGTTGGTGATGCAGAACCGGATGTGGAACAAACGATTGCCGAGATGGGTCAGGTTCGGCATCTGGGCCGGCTGTCGTATCTGGGTCATCTGTCACGGACCAGCCTGTCCGGAGCCTTTGCTGCAATCAATGTCAAAACGATCCGGAGGTTTCTTTGACACCGCTGGAGTTCGATGCCCGCCATCTGTGGCACCCTTATACCAATGTCCTTGATCCGGGCGCGATACATCTGATCACACGGGCCGACGGTGTGTGGCTGACGCGCGATGACGGTGTTCGGATGATTGACGCGATGTCTTCGTGGTGGTGCGCCGCGCACGGGCATCGCCATCCGGCCATTATCGCCGCCATGCAGCGCCAGTTGGATCAGATGCCACATGTGATGTTCGGCGGATTGACTCATGAGCCCGCGATTGACTTGGGCCGCAAGCTGATTGGCCTGCTGCCCGACGGGCTGGATCACATATTCTACAGCGACAGCGGTTCGGTTGCGGTCGAAGTTGCGCTGAAAATGGCCGTGCAATATCAGATGGCAGACGGTCGGTCAGAGCGGACGGAGTTTGCCACCATTCGCGGCGGCTATCACGGCGACACGTGGAAAGCGATGAGCGTCTGCGACCCTGTCACCGGCATGCATGGGCTGTTTCGGGGAGCCCTGTCGATCCAGCACTTCGTGCCGCGTCCGCCCATCGCATTCGATCAGGCGTGGCGCGATGATCCGGCACAGAACGGGCTGGGATCGCTTGAGGCGTTGCTGGATGAAAAAGGCGACCGGATCGCGGCCCTGATTCTGGAACCGGTGGTGCAGGGGGCAGGCGGGATGTATTTCTTTCATCCTGCCTGGCTGAAACAGGCCCGCGCCCTGTGTGATGCGCATGGAATTCTGCTGATCCTTGATGAGATCGCGACCGGCTTTGGACGCACGGGCAAAGTGTTTGCGATGCATCATGCGGGCGTAGTGCCGGATATCCTGTGCCTGGGCAAGGCGCTGACCGGCGGCCATGTTTCGATGGCTGCAACCGTTGCCAGCGCAACCGTCGCGCAGGGTATCGGGGCAAGCGCAGCCGGTGTCATGATGCACGGACCGACATATATGGCCAATCCGCTGGCCTGTGCCGCAGCCGGTGCAAGCCTGGACCTGTTTGCGCAGCGCGACTGGCACACCGAGGTCTGCCGGATTGCCAGTCAGATGCAACAAGAGCTGGCCCCGGCGCGTGATCTTCCCGGTGTTCTTGATGTCAGAACATTGGGCGCGATCGGCGTGATTGAGATGGCGGGTCAAGTGGACCCCGGTCTTGCGCATCGGCGGGCACCGGAAACCGGCGTGTGGCTGCGCCCCTTTGGTCGCAACATTTATTGTATGCCGCCCTACATCATCTCTTCGGATGAACTGAGCCGCGTCACGGCGGCAATGGTGTCGTTGGCCGGAGATCCGGGATGAAACACCAATGGCTATCACGGGGCGAGTCTGCATCACTTGTCCTGGTGTTTGGGGGTTGGGCGGTCGGGGCGGCGGCCTTTGAGGGTCTGGCGCAGGATGGTCCTGTCCTCCTGGTCCATGACTACACCCGGCTGGACGACCCGATTGCTGAATTGGCGCAATTTGATCACATAACCCTTGTCGCCTTTTCCTTTGGCGTTGCCTCTGCCGCGCATTGGTTGGCGCTGACCAGGTTGCACCCTGAACGGTGCGTTGCCATTGCGGGGACTTTATTTCCGGCGCATGCAAACAAAGGGATCGCGCCGGACCTGATCCGCGCCACTGCGGACACTCTGTCGGATGATAGCTTTGCCCGGTTCTGTCGACGGGCGGGATTACGGGGCGCGGTGCCGAGCGTTGATCTGGTTGCCGCCCGCGCCGAACTGCGTGCCATAGTGCGACGCGGACCGGCACCGGACACCGGGTTTGACCGGATCTGGATAACGCAACGCGACCGGATCATCCCGACCGCCGCGCAACAGGATGCGTGGGCCTCACAATGCCATGCCATCCGGTCCGTGCCGACACCGCATATCCCTTTTGTGGCCGGGCAGCGCTGGGCAGACTGGATCCGATGATGCCGCAGATCGAGGATCGCGTACAACGCAGTTTCAGCCGCAGTTTCAGCAGTTACCATGCGGCAGCGGATCAGCAGGTCCGGATCGCTGATCTGCTGGTTCATCAGTTGCGCAATAACGGAGCGCCACGGTATTTCGCATCTGCGCTGGAACTTGGGTGTGGTACCGGGCATCTGACGAAACGGTTACAGGACGGGTTCAGTTTTGGATTGCTGACTCTGAACGATCTTGCACCCGAAGCCCGGCAGACGGCGCACGCCGCAAGCGCAAGGTTTCTGGGCGGAGATGCACGACAGGTGGCATGGCCCGAACGACCGCAGCTGATAGCGTCAGCATCAATGATCCAATGGCTGCGCGATCCTTTGGACTTGTTGCGCAAAGCGGCCACGGCGCTTGCCCCGGGCGGCTGGCTTGCAGTGTCCGGTTTCGGACCGGATCAATATTGCGAACTGACGCGGCTGGGCTCATCCGCCGGGGCGCCCGGGTTGTGCAGGGCCGCAGATCTGGCTGCTGCCGTTCGGCACGAACTGAAGGTTGTGGCAACGGGGGAAACACATCATCGGGCGCGCTTTGACTCACCGCGCGACGTTCTGGATCATATGCGAAAAACGGGCGTGAACGGTCAGGCCCGACAAACCTGGACCAAGACGCGACTCGCACAGTTCTGTGCAGACTATACCCGGATGTTTCAGGATCAGGCCGGCCTGCCGCTGACCTATCACGCCGTTTGGTTCATTGCCCGTAAATGCGGGTAAGTGTTTACGGCAACCGCATCAGGTGGCGCTGCATGATTGATCGCGCGCGCTCCGCGTCCCGATTTTTGATCGCGGCCAGAATTGCCGCATGATCCGGATCGTCGCGCCGCCGCCATCGGGCGGTGTGGCGAGCGTTGAAATGCCATGCGTACAGAAGTTGCAGATTACTGATTTCGGCGATCAGGCGGGGCATTTTACAGGCCGAAATGACGGCCATATGAAAGTCCCGATTGGCCTCTTCCCATTCTTCGGACGTCTCGGCAGCGTTGCAGGCCATGTGGATGTGTCCGATCTGCGCAATCTGATCCGGTGTCAAGTTAGGCACTGAACGGTACAGGGCGACCGGCTCGAGCGCACAGCGCATCGTACGCAGTTCTTCCACGGCGCCCTGATCCATGGGCGCAACGCATATGCCCCGACGCGGCACGCTGACTGCCAGCCCCTTTGACGCCAGCCCAAGCAAGGCTTCGCGCACAGTGACCTGACTGACCCCGAATTCGCGCGCAATCAGATCCTGTCTCAGTTTCTCGCCGGGCTGAAACTGACCTCGGACAATACGCGCCGACAGTTTTTGTGCCAGATCGTCGGATTTCTTTAACTGTTGCGTCACCGGGACCCCGTCGGAATTGCGCGAAACACTGCGCGCCTCCAGACGCTTATAATCCTGTGTCCGCTTGAACAACAGGTCAGCCCGAAAATCGCCTGTTTCAGCGGCCATTCTGGTCGGGACCACCTATTGGATCAACAGGTTCCGATGTTTGCTGAGTTTCCAGATGCGGTGTGGCATAGGTTAGGGATCATTCGGTTTCGGACGATCGGGCCCACAGGTTTATGTCCTCTTCCGAGCTGATCGTGTCGATGTTTTCAAGTTCGGCCGCGCTGAACTCAAGGTTGTCGATAACGCCCGCGCAATCGATGATCTGTTCGGGCCTTGATGCTCCGATCAGTGCGGTGGTGACGCGCCCGCCGCGCAGAACCCAGGCCAGGGACATCTGGGCCAGCGTCTGACCGCGCGCCTCTGCCATATCGTTCAGCGCACGCACGCTTGCAAGGGATCGTTCGTTTATCATGCCGTCCAGCAGCGATTTGCCCTGGGTGGCCCGGCTGCCCTCTGGAATATCGCGCAGATATTTTGAGGTAAGAATGCCCTGCGCGAGTGGCGTAAACGCGATCGATCCCACACCGAGGTCGTCCAGAGTGTCCAGCAGCCCGTCACGCTCGACCCATCGGTTGAGCAGATTGTAAGAAGGCTGGTGGATCAGGCATGGCGTTCCCAGATCGCTCAGGATCTTTACCGCCTCGCGCGTGCGTTGGGAGTTATAGCTTGATACTCCGACATACAGCGCGCGCCCGGAGCGCACGATGTGATCCAGCGCACCCATCGTTTCTTCCAGCGGTGTATCGGGGTCGAACCGATGAGAATAGAAGATGTCCACGTAATCCAGCCCCATCCGGGCCAGAGACTGATCACACGATGCTATCAGGGACTTGCGTGAACCCCATTCTCCATACGGGCCCTGCCACATATCATAGCCGGCTTTTGACGAAATGATCAGTTCATCGCGATACGCGGCGAAATCGGTCTTTAGGATTTCGCCAAATGCCTGTTCAGCGGACCCGGGCGGTGGACCATAGTTGTTGGCCAGATCGAAATGCGTGATCCCGTGGTCAAACGCGGTCCGGCACATGGCGCGTTTGTTTTCATGGGTCGTGTCAGCACCAAAATTGTGCCACAGACCCAGGCTGATCACAGGCAGTTTGACGCCGGATCGGCCGCATCGCCGATAGATCATCCGCTCATAACGGTCCGGATCCGGTTGGTAGGGGACAACTTTTGGTTTCGTCGGGCGTTGCGCTTTGGTCATTCGGGCATCATCGCCGGATTGAACGGACTGTCAATTGGATCGCCTTCGGAAAAGGCGGGGCGCAGCAGGTCGGGCACGGCTGAAGACAGGCGCGTCGACACCGGTCCATCCTTGCCGTGCGGGTGGGCCGCCCCAAGGATTTTGTCATGCGGTTGATATGTCACGAGGTCGCATGACATGCGGCAGACTTGCGCAAATGCGTGTGATCCGGTATCCGCATGCAACCCAGACCTATCCAGCTTACAGCCAGGGACCGCAGGGATTTACGCCGTTACGCGCGTAGACATGCCAATATTTCGTCCTTGGAGAGCAGAGTGACAGCAAAGCCATCACTATTCGGTCTGTATAACCCCGATCACGAGCACAGCGCCTGTGGTGTCGGGTTCCTGACGCGAAAAGACGGACGCCAGACTTTTGACGTGCTCAAGCGTGGCCACGAAGCGTTATGCGCTGTTCCGCACCGTGGCGGCATGTCGTCCGAGGGTGTTGGCGACGGTGCCGGAATATCCGTGGATCTGTCGGTTGCGTTTTTCAATAAACTGACCCGGTCCAATCTGATTGCGGGTCGTTTTGGCGTGGGCAATTTTTTCCTGCCGGCGGACAGATCGCAACATGATCGCGCCGCGCAACTGATTGAAACCGTGCTGGATCGGGCAGGGTTCAGAACGAAAATGATCCGCAACATGCCGGTCAATACCGATGCGATCGGTCCGCGTGCGGTCAAATGGCAGATGCCAATTGTGCAATGGGTGTTCGAGGCACCCGACGGTGTTGATCAGGCGCGTTTTGATCGGCAAATCCACCGTGCTTTGCTTGAGATCGAGGCCGAAGCCTATACCGATCCGGCGCTTGAAGGGCTGTATCCGCTGTCGCTGTCATCGCGCATGCAGGTCTTCAAGGGCCGTCTGAATTCATGGGAGATCATTCCTTATTTCGCGGACCTGTCAGACCCGGACCACGCGGTTCATACCTTGTATTTTCATACCCGGTTTTCGACCAACACCGACCCGCACCCTTCGATGGCGCAGCCCTTTCGGTTGATGGCGCATAATGGCGAGTTGAATACCGACAAGAAAAATCGACTGAGCGAAGCGGCAATTGCTCTGGCGCGCAACACGTCGATTGTGCGACCCAAAGGGCAGTCGGACAGTTGCCGGCTGGACCAGACCTTGAATTCGCGTGTCTACGAAGAAGGTCTTGATCTGGTAACGGCCGTTGTTGCCATGATGCCTCCGGCGTGGGAAAACGATTCCCGGCTCAGCCCGCAAGTTCGCGCAATGCTGGAGTATTTCTCGCTGAGCGAAGAAAAGAATGACGGACCCGCGGCGCTGGTATTTGGTGATGGAAACATCATCGGCGCGCGGCTTGACCGGTTGGGGTTGCGTCCCATGCGGTCGGTTGAAACCAATGAGTATCTGGCGGTGATGTCCGAAGCCGGCCAGATTGATTTCCCCCCCGAAGAGGTGTTGCGCCGGGGCCGTGTCGAGGCCGGGGGAATGATCTATTTCGATCATGGCGAAGGCCGTATCCGCGAAACCGATGAAGCGCTGGAAGACCTTGCGCGGGCCAAGGATTACGCGTCGCTGCTGGCGGCTGCGCAGATCAATATCGACGACTTGCCCGAAGGTGTGATGTCGACTGCTGATGCGGCTGCGCGTTACGAAGGCGATCTTGTGCGCCCTGCCCGATATGTCGGGTACACGCTGAACCAGGAAAGCTTTAAATTCCTGATGGACCCCATGTTGCAGACCGGCGTCGAAAAAGTGTCGGCGATGGGATATGGCAACGCAATCAACGCGCTGTCTGACAATGAAGGCGGAGTGGCCAAGTATTTCAGCCAACGTTTTGCCCAGGTGACAAACCCGCCCCTGGATTCGATCCGCGAGGCGGACGGGATGACATTGCGCGTTGCGCTGGGTGAAAAACCCTATCTTGGGCAAAGCCGCTCGCGCCAGATTGTGGTGAATTCCCCGGTTCTGCGCATGTCCGACATATTAAAGATCAAAGCGCAGGACGCGACGCCATGGGCCCGGTTCGACATACTTTACGAACCGGTGTTTGGCGATGGCCCGGCCAATGAATCTGCGCTGACGGACGCCATAGACGCAGTTGCCGACGATGTGGTGGCCTTTGCCCGCGATAAGGGTGGGATTGCCATAATCAGCGACCGGCATCTCAGCCGGGCCCGGGCCCCGATGCCAATGACGCTGGCCGTATCCGCGATCAATCAGCGCCTGATTGAAGAAGGCGTACGGTTCAAGATCAGTTTGGTGGTGGAAAGCGGCCAGATCTGTTCGTCCCACCATATCGCCTGTGCGCTGGGGTTCGGGGCCGCCGCTGTTTATCCGTTGGCGGTTCGGATGCGGGCCGAGGAGATGTATGGCGACGACGCCCCGGCCGCGTATCTGAGGTTCAAGAAGGCGGCTGAAAAGGCGTTGATGAAGACGATGGGCAAAGTCGGGCTTTGCACGGTCGAAAGCTATTCGGGTGGCGAGTTTTTTGAGCCCAATTTCCTGGATACCAACGATCCGGTATTTGCCAGGTACCTGCCCAATATGAAAACCCCTGTGGGTGGGGTCCGGTTTGACGTTGTGGCCCGGTCCGTTGCTGACTGGCACGAACGCGCAGCAACCGTCGAGACCGAAAAGGACGTTCCGATCCTTGGGTTGTTCAAGGAACGATCTGAAGGGGCCGGTCATTCCTACGGCGCAACTGCAGTGCGGGGGTTTGTCGATCTTACGGAAGAAAAAATTGCCTTTGCACAGGACACGCAGACCGCCCCGGATGGCGAGACTGATCCTTTCCGGCTGATGACCTTGCGTCAGATGGATGATGCCTTTGGTATTGACGATACAGGATACGTTAACACCTCTTTTGAAAAACTGAGCGCTGCCCGGATCGACGCCTTCCGGATCACGCCGGGCTATCGCAGGTTCAGTGCTATGATGGCAGAGGAACGCAATCGCAGACCTGCGGCGCTGCGCGACGTTCTGGCCTTTCCGGCCGA
>JBCCIK010000112.1:0-11299 GCA_039028255.1 Pseudomonadota bacterium
CCCATCGCACCTGCGGTGCGATCCCCCCCGAGGATATTTTCGGCCAGATGAAGCAGGCGGGTTGCGCCTAACCCCGAGTTGATATCAGCAAGACCAGCCCGGCGCCCACCGCGGCCCCCAGGAGTGCAGGCAAGGCCACAGACCAAACCCGCTTTGATCTATGCTCGTCCTTTTGAGTTTGGGTTATCAGGGCGTTTTCAACCAGGGCCGGCAGGCGCGGGCCGAAACGGGCCAGCACCATTGCGGTTTTGCCCAGATCGCGCAGCGCCGCGCGCGGACCGATGGATTGTTTGATATAATCCTCAACCACTGGGCGTGCGACCTGCCAGATGTTCATATGCGGGTCAAGCGAGCGGGCCACACCTTCGACCACAACCATCGTGCGCTGCAACAGGATCAGCTCTGTCCGGGTTTCCATGCCGAAACGTTCGGTGACCTCGAACAGATAGTTGAGCAACCGACCCATCGAGATTTGTGACGCGTCCATGCCGAAAATTGGTTCTCCAACGGCGCGGAGCGCGCGGGCGAATTCGTCGACATCCCGATCGGCTGGTACGTAGCCGGCCTCGAAATGGACCTCGGCAACACGTTTGTAATCGCGGCGGATAAAGCCGAACAGGATTTCGGCGTAGACCCGACGGGTATATTCGTCGATATGGCCCATGATCCCGTAGTCATAGGCGATGATATCGCCATTGGCTGCAACCTTCAGATTGCCCTGGTGCATATCGGCGTGGAAATAGCCGTCACGCAGAGCATGCAGCAGAAAAAGCCGCAGTACCCGTTCGGCCAGTGTGCGGCGGTTGTGGCCAGCCGCGTCAAGTGCGTCGTTTTCCCCCAGCGGGATGCCATCCGCCCAGCTGAGCGTCATCACACGGCGCGCCGACAGCGACCATACAACGGGCGGCAACCAAAAGCCTGCGTCGTCTTTGGTGTTGGCGGCGTACTCTGAGGCGGCCGAGCTTTCCAGCCGCAAATCCAGCTCACCACGCACAACGCCGTCAAAATGTTCGATCACGTCCATCGGGCGCAGGCGGCGCGCGCCGGGTGCGCTGAGTTCGATAATGCGCGCGGCCAGGTAGAACGCATCTACATCCTTGCGAAAGGCGCGCTCGATTCCCGGTCTCAGTACCTTGACGGCGACGTCTTCGCCCGTGCTGACCAGCTTGGCCTTGTGAACCTGGGCGATCGAAGCTGCCGCGATCGGGTCGCTGAACTCGCTGAAAATATCAACCACCGGCTGGCCCAGTTCTTTTTCAACCTCGGCCATGGCTTCGGCCTGGGAAAACGGAGGCAGTTTGTCCTGCAGCACCCGTAGCTGTTCGGCAAGCTCGTTGCCGACCACATCGGGGCGCGTCGACAACACCTGACCGAACTTGATATAGGCCGGGCCGAGGGCTGTCAGGGCACGAGTGGCCGGCGGCATTTCCAGATCCCCTTTGTACCCCAGCCACTTAAACGGCTTGCCCAACAGATGTGCAACGATCCGCAAGGCGCGCGGCGCCTCGAACGCATCCAGAACCACATTCATCGCGCCCGTTCGTTCCAGCGTTGCACCCGTCCGGATCAGGCGAATGATGTTGTGCGGGCCGCGCATCAGATTTTCCAGCCGGAGTGAAGCGCCGCGATGCCCATGCTGAGATTGCGATACTTGGCGTTTTCGAAACCGGCGGCGCGCACCATTTCCAGAAACCTGTCCTGATCGGGAAAGTTTCGGATCGATTCCACCAGATACTGATAACTGTCATAGTCGTTGGCGATCAGCTTGCCCATGCGCGGGATAACGTTGAAACTGTAAAGATCGTACAATTTTTGCAGCCCATCATTGGGCAATTGGCTGAATTCCAGCACCATCAGGCGGCCGCCGGGTTTGAGGACGCGGAACGCTTCGTTCAGCGCCTCTTGCGGGCGGGTCACGTTACGGATGCCGAAGGATATTGTGTAAACGTCGAACGCGTTGTCGTCGAATGGCAGCGACATGGCGTCACCAACCACCCAGTCCAGGCTGTCGGACATCTGGTCGGCTTCGGCACGCTGACGGCCTTCGATCAGCATCGGTTCGGTCAGGTCCAGCACGGTTGCATGCGCGTGACCGGCGCGTTTGAGAAAACGGAACGAGATGTCGCCGGTGCCGCCCGCCACATCCAGCAGGCGCTGGCCGGGACGCGGCGCGAGCCAATCCATCATTGCGTCTTTCCAAATCCGGTGAATGCCCATCGACATGACATCGTTCATCACGTCATATCGTGACGCAACCGAGTTGAACACGCCTTGTACCCGCCCGGCCTTGTCGGCTTCGCGTACGGTTTCGAAACCGAAATGTGTGGTCTTGTCGTTGTTGTTGGACATTTGCCTTGCCGTTTGTCGAATTTCGCCTCTGTTATAGGGCCATAAGAGACGGGCACAATGCGGCCCTTTGGAACAGGAGTTCTGTAATGCCCGAATTGCCCGAGGTCGAGACTGTCAGACGCGGTCTGAGCCCTGCAATGGAGGGCGTTGTTATCGACAAGGCCGATGTGAATCGACCCGACCTGCGGTGGCCGTTTCCGGATCGCATGTCGGACAGGTTGTCAGGTCAACGGGTGGAGCGTCTGCGGCGGCGGTCGAAATACATCCTTGCCGATCTGAGCGGCGGTCAGACACTTCTGATCCACCTTGGCATGTCCGGACGCATGACAGTGTCGGGTGACCCGCTGGGCCAGTTCGTGCATGAACACCCGATGCCGGAAACACATGATCATGTGGTTTTTCACATGGCCAATGGCGCGCGCATCACATTCAATGATCCCCGCCGGTTCGGGGCGATGGACTTGATGCCTACGGCCAAGGCCGAACACCACAGGCTTTTGTCAGTGCTGGGCCCCGAACCCCTGGGCAACGATTTTCATGAACACCACCTGATTGATGCGTTTCGCGGCAAGAACACGCCGGTTAAATCTGCTTTGCTGGATCAGGGAATCGTTGCCGGACTCGGCAATATCTATGTCTGCGAGGCGCTTTATCGCGCGGGTGTGTCGCCACGTCGCAAGGCGGGGCAGATTTCCGCACGGCGGGTCGCAGCGCTGGTCCCGATCATTCGGCAGGTGCTGCAAGAGGCGATTGACGCAGGCGGATCGTCGTTGCGCGATTTCCGTCAAGCCGATGGAGAACTTGGATATTTTCAGCACAGCTTTGATGTCTATGGACGCGAAGGTGAACCCTGCAAGAACCAAACCTGCAACGGTGCGGTCAAAAGAATCACCCAGTCTGGTCGCTCATCCTTCTATTGTACGCAATGCCAAAGATAGCTTGATCAAAGGAATTCGCGTGGTAAGGACTCTTACCTGAACGGAACAACCGGAAGCTTACCCCTCATGGCTTTTGAGACGATCATCGTCGAAATCGAAGACCACGTCGCCCTTATCAAGCTTAACAGGCCGGATGCGCTGAATGCGCTGAACACGCAATTGATCTCTGAACTGTGTACCGCGATGGAAGACGCCGGCGCCAACGACAAGGTCCGTTGCATCGTGCTGACCGGATCGGACAAGGCGTTCGCGGCTGGTGCGGATATCAAGGAAATGTCCGAGCTGAACTTTGCGGATGTATTCGAAATGAATTTGTTCGCCGACCTGAACGACAGGCTTGCAGCGATACGAAAGCCGATGATCGCGGCCGTCGCCGGGTATGCGCTGGGCGGGGGTTGTGAACTGGCCATGATGTGCGATTTCATCATTGCAGCGGATTCGGCCAAATTCGGACAGCCCGAAATCAATCTGGGCGTCATCGCAGGCTTGGGCGGGACGCAGCGTCTGACGCGGTTTGTTGGTAAATCCAAATCCATGGACATGAACTTGACCGGGCGATTCATGGACGCGGAAGAGGCCGAGCGTGCCGGCCTTGTCAGCCGGGTTGTGCCATCCAAGAAGCTGATGGATGAAGCCATGGGCGCCGCGCAGAAAATCGTCGAAAAATCCCAGCTGTCGGCGATTGCGGCAAAAGAGGCCGTAAACCGCAGTTATGAATTGCCGCTGAGCGAAGGGATGCTGTTCGAACGCCGGGTGTTCCATTCCATGTTTGCTACAGAAGATCAAAAAGAAGGCATGGCGGCCTTTCTGGAAAAACGGGCGGCACAGTTCCGGGACAAATAAGCCGGATTGTATCGCGACTGATCCCGGTGACCTGATGGCCGCCAGAGTGACAGAACGCTGTCCGTGAAGATTCAGCTTGGCAAGCCTGGCCAACTTGGATAACTAGCGCCGCTATACATGCGCGCGCGGCCCGCTTTGGCCCGAATCACACTCGTGATCCTGATCTGGTGCGGAATATCCGTGGCGTGCAAACAACAGACAACCGTACCGAACAAAGGTCAGAGACAGACATGGCAAATTCGCCCCAAGCAAAAAAGCGCGCGCGTCAGAACGAAAAGCGCTTTGCAATCAACAAAGCGCGCCGGTCGCGCATCCGCACCTATCTACGCAAAGTCGAGGAAGCCATCGCATCCGGTGACAAGGACGCAGCTGCCGCCGCATTGCGCGCGGCCCAGCCCGAACTGATGCGCGGCGTCACCAAAGGCGTTTTTCACAAGAACACGGCCGCGCGTAAGATGTCGCGCCTGTCGTCTCGCGTTAACGCGCTGGACTAAGTGTCTTGCTTGACCTTGGGTCAAGTAAGCAGTGCTGTACTAATTCCAAAGGCGCCGCGGCAAGCGACGCCTTTTCGCTGTTGCCAGAATATCGCGCCTTCACGAAACCGAGAGATTCTTTCCAAGAAAGAGCCGAGTCAATATCAGAGTTTCGTTGCCGCGCCCCATCCGATCTTGTTACGACTGACTACAGCGATTCACTCGTTTGGGGGGACAGGCTGTTTCCAGGGTTGGACTGACGGGCATCAGGAAGACCTCGGAACACTCGTGCTAGACCGGCTTAGGCCGGGATAACGATCTGCTGCGGATACCGGGACAACCGGACATCTTGGCCCTGTCTGAAAATTGAGATTGCGACGTGCAGCCCGGTTTGCCGGACGTCCATTTTGTGCGGACTGTTCGGAACCAGCAAGCACCGACTTTCAAAGGACCGCCCGCCGAATATTGGGATTCGGCGAATTGGTGCCCTTGTGCGTGTGACTCCTTAATCCGGGCGACCGGGATTGTATCAATAAGGCTGACAGGCCAAAAATAATGGGATGCGTGAGGCGCTGAATGACACAAGAGAAATGGGGACTACTTCGCAACAAATTGTTGAAAGCTGTTGGACGCAACAACTACACCACCTGGATTGAACCGTTGGAATTTCAGGAACTGCAAAATGGTGTGGCTGTGTTTTCGGTGCCGACAAATTTTGTGGGCAATTATGTCAGTCAAAATTTTGCCGACCTCATTTTATATGAGCTGACCACCTCGGGCGAGGCTGTTCAGCGGCTGGATTTCCGGGTTCCGGCCAACTCACCCGCCCAACCCAGATCCGCCGTTGCGCCGGTTGTGCCGGCAGAGCCACAGGCGGATGCGCCGTCAAATGCTCTAGATTCGTTGCAGGCGGCACCGTTGGACAAGCGGTTCACCTTTGACAGTTTTGTTGTTGGCAAGCCCAACGAACTGGCCCATGCCGCTGCACGCCGTGTATCAGATGGGGGACCTGTCACGTTTAACCCTCTGGTCCTGTATGGCGGCGTCGGTCTGGGTAAAACCCATTTGATGCACGCCATCGCATGGGAGCTGAAAACCCGGCATCCCGACCTGAATGTGCTGTATCTGTCTGCCGAACAGTTCATGTATCGGTTTGTGCAGGCATTGCGCGAACGTCGGATGATGGATTTCAAGCACCTGTTTCGTTCCGTCGATGTGCTGATGGTCGACGATGTTCAGTTCATCGCGGGCAAGGATTCCACTCAAGAAGAGTTTTTCCACACCTTTAATGCGCTTGTGGATCAGAACAAGCAGATCATCATTTCGGCCGACCGGGCCCCGGGCGAAATCAAGGATCTGGAAGATCGCGTCAAATCCCGGCTGCAATGTGGTCTGGTTGTCGATCTGCATCCGACGGATTACGAATTGCGTCTGGGCATTCTGCAAAACAAAGTTCAGCAATACAGCAGCACCTATCCTGATCTGGTCATCGCCGACGGCGTTCTGGAGTTTCTGGCGCATCGCATCTCAACAAATGTGCGCGTGCTTGAAGGCGCGCTGACCCGTCTGTTCGCCTTTGCGTCGCTGGTTGGGCGTGAAATCGATATGGAGCTGACACAAGACTGTCTGGCCGACGTGTTGCGCGCCTCGGAACGCAAAATCACTGTCGAGGAAATTCAGCGCAAAGTGTCGGAGTACTACAATATCCGCCTGTCCGATATTATTGGCCCCAAACGGCTGCGATCCTACGCGCGCCCAAGGCAGGTGGCGATGTATCTGTGCAAACAGTTGACCAGCCGGTCGCTGCCCGAGATCGGGCGCCGCTTTGGCGGGCGTGATCACACCACTGTCATGCATGGCGTCAAACGTATCGAAGAACTGAAAGTAACCGACGGCCAGATCGCGGAAGACGTCGAGATGTTGCGGCGGTCGCTGGAAGCCTGATTTCCGTTTGTCCTCTTTTTTGACACCGCCCCGCCGTTCCGGGGCGGTTTCTTGTGCGCTATTGTCCACGGTTGGAAACGAACTGTGTCTGTGGCACCACGCGGCCCTTGACGGTTTGGTCATTCCAACCCAGAAATCCGTAAAAAATCCTTGTGCCTCAGGGCTGAACCGGTAACGTGCCAGTCCCGCCCATCTCGGCACGTAAGTCAAAGGAATTGAGGGTATGAAGATCAGCATCGAACGCGGCACCCTTCTCAAGGCCGTCTCGCAGGCCCAGTCTGTTGTCGAGCGGCGCAATACAATTCCGATTCTGGCCAACGTTCTGATCGAAGCCGAGGGCGATCAGGTTCAGTTCCGCGCCACGGATCTGGACATCGAAGTGGTCGACAAGGCCCCGGCTCAAGTCGAAAAAGCGGGTTCAACCACAGTGGCCGCGACGACCTTACACGAGATTGTGCGCAAGTTGCCCGATGGCGCTTTGGTGACCCTGACCGCTGATAGCGCAGCGGGGCGCCTGACGGTCGAGGCGGGGCGGTCGAACTTTTCGCTTGCCACTCTGCCGAAAGAAGATTTCCCGGTAATGGCCTCGTCGGAATACGAGTCGAACTTTACGGCTGCTGCTGCGCTGCTGCGGCGATTGTTCGACAAATCCAAATTTGCAATTTCCACTGAAGAAACGCGATATTACCTGAACGGCGTGTATATGCATGTCACCGACGGGTCGGACGGGGGCAAGGTGCTGCGCTGTGTGGCGACCGACGGTCACAGACTGGCCCGGATTGACGCCGATTGTCCTGCTGGCGCAGAGGGGATGCCCGGCGTGATCGTGCCGCGAAAAACCGTGGGCGAGCTGCGCAAGCTGCTGGATGACGACGATATGGACATTGCCGTATCAGTCAGTGAAACCAAGGTTCGTTTTGCTACGCCGGATATCACGCTGACGTCGAAGGTCATCGATGGCACATTCCCCGATTACACCCGCGTCATTCCGCAGGGCAACACCCGCAAGCTGGAGGTGGACGCCGCTGAATTTGCCCAGGCCGTTGACCGGGTCGCAACCGTTTCATCCGAGCGATCGCGTGCGGTCAAGTTGCAGCTGGATGGTGACAAGTTGGTGCTGTCGGTGAATGCCCCCGACAGTGGTGCGGCCGAAGAGGAACTGGCTGTGGCTTATGGTGATGAGCGGCTGGAGATCGGATTCAATGCCAAATACCTGCTGGAAATCGCCTCGCAGGTTGATCGCGAAAACGCGGTTTTCCTGTTCAACTCGGCAGGAGACCCAACCTTGATGCGCGAAGGCAGTGATCTGAGTGCTGTCTACGTCGTCATGCCGATGCGCGTCTGATCGCGCTTACGCGCGATGCCTTCGGCGACCGTATTTTTCACAAGAAGAAGGGTGAGGTCATGGGACTGGCCCTGACCGAGCTTACAGTTTCACATTTTCGGTCGCATAAGCTGGCGCGGCTGTCTTTGGATGGCAGGCCGGTGGCAATCTACGGACCAAACGGAGCCGGAAAGACCAACATACTGGAAGCAGTTTCTCTGTTCTCGCCGGGCCGTGGCATGCGACGGGCGAGTGCGGCGGAAATGACGCGACGGCCACAGGCGCTGGGCTGGAAACTGTCCGGTGTGCTGACTGCACAGGGGCGGCAATATGAGGTTGAAACCTGGTCCG
This sequence comes from Pseudomonadota bacterium, assembly GCA_039028255.1. Taxonomy (GTDB): domain Bacteria; phylum Pseudomonadota; class Alphaproteobacteria; order Rhodobacterales; family Rhodobacteraceae; genus Ruegeria. Next base: position 8,223 of record JBCCIK010000112.1, read on the forward strand.
AGGGCGGTGCGGCGCGTCAGGTTCGGGTTGACGACAAGGCGGCTGTGCAGGTGGATCTCGGCAAATTGGCGCGGCTGGTTTGGCTGGTTCCGTCCATGGATCGATTGTGGACCGAAGGTGCCGACGGGCGACGACGCTTTCTGGATCGGATCGCCCTGAGTTTTGATCCGGCCCATGCAGAGACCTCGCTGGCCTATGACAAGGCGATGCGAGAGCGGAATCGTTTGTTGAAAGACCAGGTGCGGGATGCGCATTGGTATGCAGCCCTGGAAGGGCAGATGGCGGAAGCGGGGCATCGGATACATGCGATGCGGTTGTCTGCACTGCACCATTTGCACACGGCGCAGCAGCAGGCGGAAACAGCCTTTCCCTCGGCAGATCTGGATCTGGTCCAGACTGAAGGAGAGATGCCGGCGACGGTGGCGGATTTGCGCGACGCGCTGAATGAAAGCCGGTTTCGCGATCTGGCAGCGGGGCGCACCCTGGTGGGGCCGCACCGGTCAGATCTTTACGGTGTGTTTGCTGCCAAGGGCGTCCCGGCCAGGGATTGTTCGACCGGAGAGCAAAAGGCGTTGCTGGTTTCGTTGATCCTGTCCAATGCGCGGGCCTTGAAGCAGATGGTGGGCGCGCCGCCGATTGTTCTGCTGGATGAGGTCGCGGCGCATCTGGACGCCGGACGACGGGCGGCGCTGTATGACGAGATCTGTGCGCTGGGTGCTCAGGCCTGGATGACGGGCACCGGGCCTGAGTTGTTCGAGGAGCTGGCTACCCGAGCCCAGAAACTGGTTGTCTCCGAAGGCAAGGAAGGCTCGGTCGTCGTGGCCGCCTAGGCGGGTTCGTTGACCTTGCGCTGCCACAGGAAGCCGCGCATGACCTCGTCAACCGGGGTCTGAGCCATGTGGTTGGCATAGTTCGACATGGTTTTCTGAGCCAGGCCCAGAACCACATCCAGAACCGCCCGGTGTGAATAGCCTGCGTCGAAAAACGCCTGCATCTGTTGCTCCGTCGGATTGCCTCGGGTTTCCATCACTTGCAGGGTGAAGGTGCGAAGCGCCTCAAGCCTGGCATTGGGCAGCGGCGTTTCGTTGCGCAATGCGTCGGTGATATCGTCGGACACCTTCATCATCTTGGCGATACCGGTATGTGCAGGCACGCAGTAATGGCATTCATTTTCCACGTTGATCGTCTGCCAGACCACCGTTTTTTCGTCATTGTCGAAATCGGTTTGCATGAACAGCCCATGCAGGACCTGATAGCCTTCAAGATGCTGGGGGCTTTCGGCCATCACCTTGTGCAGACCGGGCAGACGCCCGAAAGCTGCCTGGGATTTTTCCAGCAGCGGTTTTGATCCTTCCGGGGCGGTTTCAAGGTCGTGGGACGGGAAATCAGCCATAACGTAACTCCTTTTTTTGGCGTCCAGGTTGAAATAGTCTTTATTGAGCGATCACTCAAGTATATATTTGAGTGAACATTCAAGAATTGGTGAATCTATGCCCCGAAAACCCGAATATGACCGAGAGTTGCTGATAAGTCGGGCCCGGGATCTGTTTTGGCGCAAGGGATGGGCTGGCACCTCGTTGAAGGATCTTGAGCGCGAGTTGAATCTGAAACCTGGCAGTTTTTATGCCGCTTTTGGGTCCAAAGATGCACTTTACGCACTGACACTGGAAAGATATGCGCAAGAAGGCGTTGCCCGTTTGATGACGCTTGCGGATGAATTGGGTCCGCTTGAAACGCTGAAAAGGCAACCGCAGGCAGTGATTGATGTGCGCGACACCCCTGCACGCGCCTGCATGCTGGCCAAAACCTATGCCGAGCTGCAATCCAGAGGGCATGATCTGGCGGACAAGGCCAGTGACCTGATGGTCGAGATGAAACACTGTTTCGCAACGCTGTTCCGCCGCGCCCAAGAGGCTGGCGAGATTGGGTCTAAGCACGACGCGGACAGGCTGGCGGCCCGGTACCAGTCGGACTTGCTGGGCCTGCGCATGTCGGCGGAACGCAACGATGTGAACGCCGCCGAAATTGCCGCTGATATTGCCGCCGATCTTGATCGGCTTTGATCTGCCGTTGTGGTCAGGTTCAAGCACAAAATGTTGGGGGATCGCGTGACATTCCCCACCAGAAAACGTATAAGTTACCAAAATAATATAGGTACTAACGGCATGTCCGAAGACGCACAGGCACCGCAGGAATACGGCGCAGATTCCATTACAGTTCTCAAAGGGTTAGAGGCTGTACGCAAACGCCCTGGCATGTATATCGGGGATACCGACGATGGCTCGGGGCTGCACCATATGGTGTACGAGGTTGTCGATAACGGCATTGACGAGGCGCTGGCTGGACATGCCGATCATGTGACCGTGAAAATCCATGCGGATTCCAGTGTCTCGGTCAGCGATAATGGCCGCGGGATTCCGGTTGATATTCACCCCGAAGAAGGCGTCTCGGCGGCCGAGGTCATCATGACCCAGCTGCATGCCGGCGGAAAATTCGACAGCAACTCGTACAAGGTGTCGGGCGGCTTGCACGGCGTGGGCGTTTCGGTGGTGAACGCCCTGTCGGATTGGCTGGAGTTGCGCGTCTGGCGCAACGGGAAAGAACACGTCGCCCGGTTTGAAGGCGGTGAGACCGCGGAGCATTTGAAAGTTGTGTCGGATTGCGGTGATCGCACCGGCACCGAAGTGCGGTTTCTGGCATCGACCAAAACGTTTTCGAACCTTGATTACGCGTTCGACACACTTGAAAAACGCCTGCGCGAATTGGCGTTTCTGAATTCGGGCGTGCGGATCATTCTGATTGATGAACGTCCGGCGGAGCGGCTGGAAACCGAGCTATTCTATGAAGGCGGCGTCAAGGAATTTGTGAAATACCTTGACCGATCCAAGACGGCGGCGATGCCCGAACCGATCTATATTAAGGGCGAGCGCGATGAGATAGGCGTGGAAATCGCGATGTGGTGGAATGACAGCTATCACGATCATGACAAAGGTTATAAGGAAAAGTAGTAATAAATAAAGAAACAGTATTGGAGAGCAAACATGATCAATGCTTCGGGGACACTTTGTTCACCATGC
>JBCCIK010000113.1:0-11088 GCA_039028255.1 Pseudomonadota bacterium
CCGGATCGCTACCGATAAGGGGCGAATGCCGTAAGGGTCGCGAAACGCCAGCATGCCGACACCGGCGACAAGGCAGATGACGGAATAGGCACCCTGTACACGCTCCATCGTCATCTTCACACCGGCAAAGATATTGCGGATGGGTTCGGCGTTTCCATTGACCTTGATGGCATCGGCCACCTTGTCAGCCAATACGTTCAGCAGGATTTCGGAATCCGATGTCGTGCGCAGATGTCGGCTGTATTTTCCGGTCACCTTCTCGCGCTGTTCAGCGGTGTTGGTGATGTTGCCGTTGTGAACCAGATAGATGCCGTAAGGGGCGTTTACAAAAAACGGCTGAGCCTCGGCCGCGCTGAGCGATCCGGCCGTCGGATACCGCACATGCCCCATGCCGATCTTGCCAAGCAAGGTTTCGGCGTCGTTGGCTTGAAAGACATCCTTGACCAGCCCGTTGGCCTTTTTCTCGCGAAAGAATTCGCCATTGTAAGTGACGATGCCCGACGCATCCTGGCCTCGGTGCTGCAACATCAGCAGCCCGTCATAGATTTCTGCAAAAACGTCATGTGTCCGGCTTGCAATCCCCAATATCCCGCACATGTCAGGTCTCCAATCTCGGTGACGTACCGTTCAGACCGTGGGCCGGCAATCGGCATCCGGACGATCCAAAAGCATGTGCCATTTTCAATGTGGGTGGGGTTTCAGACGCCAGACAGGCAAACATCACTGCGGCAAACGCAAATGAAAGCAGAAAGAACAAAACCAGCAGCTCCGATTCCGTAGCGGGATGGCCTTCACATAATGCCTTAAAACGCGGCTGTCATCAAAGGATCACAAACTTGTCCAGCACCGGAGCGATTTTGTTGGTGCATGCCGCCGCCACGCGGGTGACATGCGCAAACATATATGGTGTCATGCTGACCATCTTGTGCCAGTTGAACCTCAAAGCCCGGTCAGTCCGTCGCCATGACGCAGCATCCATCAACCCCGAAAAAACCAGAACCGACCAAGCGTCGTTGCCACAGATGCCGAGGTATGGGCAGAGCACCCTGCCAGATTTGCAACGGTGCAGGCGAGGTGGTCAAAAGCCGGGATATTCTGGGCAATCCGATCAAAAGCCGCTGCGACGGATGTTTTGGTCTCAAGACCGTGCGATGCACGGTCTGCGGCGGTCAGGGGTTTGTCTGACGCCACGTGCCCGGCACATCCGGCCGGGCCTGCGGGTCATTGATCTGCCTTCAGGTCTGGTCTGTGCTGTCTGCGGTGCAGCTTGCCACCAGTTCTTCGTACTGCGTTGTGACCCAACCCAGGGCCGCTTCGGGGTTTTGCTGTTCGATTTGGTCGCTGAACTGTTCAAACACCTTGGCCGAGCGGCTTTCGTCGACAATTGTGTAGGACTGGCCCGTCATCACGGTGTCGTAGACAAAAAAGGCGATAGCGACCAGCAGGATGCCGCGCGCAATGCCAAAGAAGAACCCAAGCGCCTGATCCAGCCCGCCCAGTGCCGATCTTTGCACCAGCGACGAAAACAGCGGGGTAAAGATACTGACAACGATCAGAGCAATGGCGAACACGGCGGCAAATCCGGTGATGACCGACAATTCGCAACTGTCGCGCAGGAAGTCGCCGACAACCGGAATCTCTTTTACCAGTGGTACCGCCTGCGGCGCAAAGATGAATGCAAGCACCGCCGCAGCCACCCAGCCCGCAATGGCCAGAACCTCGCGCATCAAACCGCGTGAATAGGCCAAAAGACCCGACAACACGATGATCAGGGCCACAACCCCGTCAATTATTGTAAAACCTTCCATGGCCCTCGCCCGTTCTTTGTTCTGCCTCTTGCGGCGCGACTTTAACCTGCTCCGAAGGTTTCGCCAACAAACCCTGCCAAATCAGAGGGTCGGGTGAGTGTCAGACCTGCCACAGTGCCGGTTTTGCCGCCCGCCGGGGCAATTGCCGATGTGAAACCAAGTTTTTGGGCTTCTTTCAACCTGTTTTCGGTCTGAGGGGCCGGTCTAAGTGCACCTGATAGCGAGATTTCTCCGAAAACGACCGTATCTGCGGGCAGAGCGGTGTCTTCGCGGGCGCTCAGCAGGGCGGCGGCAACGGCCAGATCAGCAGCGGGTTCGCTGACTTTCAGCCCTCCGGCCACGTTCAGATAGACATCCAGCCCGGCAAAGGGGATCCCGCATCGCGCTTCGAGGACGGCAAGGATCATCGCCAGCCGCCCGCTGTCCCATCCGACGACCGTACGGCGGGGTTGGGAATGAGGGGAGGGCGCCACTAGTGCCTGCAACTCCACCAGCACGGGGCGCGTGCCTTCGATCCCTGCAAAAACGGCGGAACCGGGGCTGGGTGTGCCGCGCTCGGACAAAAACAGGGCGGACGGGTTGGTGACCTGGGCCAAACCTTTGCCTGTCATCTCGAACACGCCGATCTCGTCTGCGGGCCCGAACCGGTTCTTGACGGCACGCAGGATGCGGAACTGGTGGCCCCGCTCGCCTTCGAAGTAAAGCACCGTGTCGACCATATGCTCGACGACGCGCGGACCCGCGATCTGGCCTTCTTTGGTGACATGACCAACCATGATGATCGAGACACCGTGGCGTTTGGCAAAGGTTGTCAGCTCATGCGCGGCGGCGCGGACCTGACTGACGGACCCGGGTGCGCTGTCGACTGTGTCGGCCCACATGGTCTGAATCGAATCGATGATCGCAAGACCGGGCTTTTCGGCCTCGAGCGTGGTGAGGATGTCGCGCAGGTTGGTTTCGGCGGCCAGATGCACGGGCGCGTCTTCCAGACCCAAACGCCGTGCGCGCATACGGACCTGCGCGCTGGCTTCCTCACCGGAAACATAGATGGTTTTGACGCCAGCTCGGGCGAAGCGCGCGGCGGCTTGCAGCAAAAGGGTGGATTTGCCGATTCCGGGGTCTCCGCCTACGAGCAGAGCCGAGGCAGGCACGAGGCCGCCGCCGAGCACACGGTCGAGTTCATCCACCCCGCTGAGTGTACGGGGTGGCGGTGTCTCCTCAGTCGACAAATCCGTGAGTGAAACGGATTGGCCGCGCTTGCCACCAAGGGATTTTCTGGCGGGACCGGCTGATAACGGCACGTCCTGGGTAATGGTGTTCCATTCGCCACAGGCATCGCACCGCCCGGACCATTTCGTAAACGTCGCGCCACAGGCCGAACAGGAGAAAGAGGTGGTCTTTGCCATGGCGCCTTCGTGCCCGAGGACGGGCCGTTCTTCAAGCCCTTGCGGGCTTTCATCTCAGCCGATGGTGCGCCACATCCTCAGGCCCGTTGGGCCATCGGGTGTAGCGGGCGCTGACGCGCCGGGTGTCAGGCGCCCGACGACGATGATTTGGCCTGATGTTCCGTCAGGTATCCCAAAGCCAGCGAAGCGAGGATGCATGCCGTAAACAGGTACAGACCCCAAGCTGTCTGCACGGTGACATACGAGATGCCTTTGGCCAGTGTAATATAGAGCGCGATGAGGAAGATATCGGCCATGGCGAGCTTGCCCAGAATGTTCAGCGCGGGTTGGACGCGGGGGTCCAGCAGGTCCCATTGGATCAGGGCGGTGCCAATGGTTTTGATGTAAGGCGCGACAAGGGCGAAGATCGTGACGACCAGCGCGAGGAAGACGTCGGATTTCCACAAGGATTGAAGGCCGGTAATGACGCTGATTTCAGATAGGCCAAAGATCGGCAGCAGGCCCGCGCGCATCAGAGGGGCGAACCACGCGATGGGGTAGAGGATCAGGAGGGAGAGAGTGGCGAGGCGGAGGGTCATGAGCAAAACCTGAGTAAGGCAACGGAACATCTAGGGCGTGACGAAACGGGCCGCAAGTTTTCAGTTGTGGCCGCCCAACTTACGTGTAATCTGTCAAGAATTCGTAATAATTTCTTTCAGTTACAATGGCTAATACTGTCATAAAAATTCTGAATGGCCCTTCTGCGTTGAGCAAAGGAACCTCTGCTGCAGTAACCAAAGGCCTGAATAGTGTCTTTTCTGCGGGGAGCGCGGCGGCAGATAGACTTCCATTTGACCGTGAGCAGCTATTCGGAGTTTTACATTTTCGGCTGTATGAAACGGAGCGGGCAAGACAAAGAGCCGGTTGGATCGGGGGAAGAATCTACAACAAGTTTTCTGGCGCGGACCCAGACTACATTCCAATGTCAGGAACACACCTAACACAAGCGTTGGACGTTATTCGCATTCAGGCACCTGATTTCGTCGTTGTCAGTGGGCAATATCTTCTGAGGTACGACTACGCAAAACGTGCTTATGACCGGATAAAGCAAGAGCGCGAGGCTGAGGCTGTCTAACGCACCGCCTCAATCGGCCCTTCAGCGCTGCCGCTGATGAACTGCTCCAGATACGGATCGCCCGACGCGTCCATCTGACCCACGGGCCCGGTCCACTGAATCACCCCGTCATGCAGCATCGCCACGTTGTCGGCAATCGCACGCACTGAGCTCATGTCGTGGGTGATCGTCATGGCGGTCGCGCCCATCTCGGTCACGATTTCCCGGATCAGGTCGTTGATGACGCCGGACATGATCGGGTCCAGCCCTGTGGTCGGTTCGTCGAAAAAGATGATCTCGGGTTCGGCGGCGATGGCGCGGGCGAGGCCCACGCGTTTTTGCATGCCGCCTGACAATTCCGAAGGGTAAAGATCGGCCACTTTGGCACGCAGGCCGACGCGGCGCAGTTTGTCGATGGCGATCTCGCGTGCGTATTCCGGTGGGCGCTTCAGCGGGCCGCGCAGCAGGCGGAAGGCAACGTTTTGCCAGATGGGCAGCGAATCAAAAAGCGCAGCGCCCTGAAACAGCATCCCGAACCGGGCCAGAAAGGCATCGCGGTCGCCTTTGGTGGCGTCTTTGCCGTCGACATAGATCATGCCGCTGTCAGGTTTGATCAGACCCAGAATGCATTTCAGCGCCACCGACTTGCCGGTGCCCGAACCGCCGATGATGACCATCGAGGTGCCTTTGGGAATCTCAAGATTCATGCCTTGCAGCACCTGATTGTCGCCAAAGGCTTTTGTGACGTTCTCCATCCGGATCATAGCGAGAAGAACACTCCTGTCAGAACGAAGTTGGCAGCAAGGATCAGCACGGCGGCAGCCTCGACCGAGCCTTTGGTGGCGCGGCCAACGCCTTGTGCGCCCCGGCCCGAATTGATGCCGTAATAGCAGCCCATGATGGCGGCGATCAGGCCGAAGGCCGCACCTTTGACCAGCGACGATACGATGTCGCGCAATTCCAGGAAATTCACGGTGTTTTGCAGATAAGCGGCCGGGTTGAACCCCAGATTCTGAGTGGCGACGGCATATCCGCCGGCAATTCCGATAATGTCCCCGATACCTACCAGAATCGGGACCGTGATCAGCGCGGCCAGCACGCGCGGCGCAGTCAGATACTTCATCGGATGCGTCGAAAGCGTGACCAGGGCATCGATCTGTTCGGTCACTTTCATCGTGGCGATCTCGGCCGCGATGGACGAGGTTACACGGGCAGCGATCATCAGGCCAACCAGCACCGGCCCAAGCTCTCGCACCATGCCGATGGCGACGATCTGAGGCACGACGGCCTCGGCGTTGAAACGCGCGCCACCCGCATAGATTTGCAGGGCAAGCGCGCCGCCAGTGAAGATTGCGGTCAGGCCCACGACAGGCAAGGACAGCCAGCCGATATTCAGCAAGGCCAGGGCGAATTCGCGCGGATAAAACGGTGGCCGTGCAATATGCGAAAGCGCGTCCAAGGAAAACAATGCCACCCGTCCAAAGGCGGCCAATACGGCCAATACGGCCCGGCCCAAACCACCCAGCGGAGACAAGAGGTTCATTCCACGTATCCTCGGGAATAGCGCCGGCCCATGGACGTCAGGATTTCGTAGCCGATGGTCCCCGCCGCCTCGGCCAGATCGTCAACGGTCTGGTGCCCGTTCAGAATGCGCATGCGGTCCGGATCGTTTGGCAGATCGGTGACGTCAACAGTGATCAGATCCATCGAAATACGGCCAACAACAGGGCATGGGTGATGACCTGCAAAGATGTCGATACCGCCGCCGATGGCGCGATGCAGGCCGTCGGCATAACCCGCGGCCACAGTCGCGATGCGCGACGGGCGCCGTGCCGTCCAGGTGTTTCCATAGCCCACGGTTTCACCAACGCTGAGCGCGCGGACCTGGATGACCGGCAAATCCACGGTCACCACGGGTTTGGCACCCGAAAACGGCATGCCGCCATAAAGACCGATACCCGGTCGGCAAAAGTCAAAGTGAAATTCGTCCCCCATAAGAGTACCGCCCGTTGCCGCCAGCGAGCGCGGCGCGGTGACGCCATCGGTGATTTGGCGAAAGGTGTTGAGTTGGTGCTGGTTCATCGGATGTCCGGGCTCGTCCGAGCAGGCCAGATGCGACATCACCACAACCGGTTTCAGGGCTTCGGCCTGCGGGCGCAGCGCTGCCCAGTCGGCGGGCTCGAGACCCAGCCGGTTCATGCCGCTGTCCAGCTGGATGCCGAAGGGATGATCCGGCAACGCCTGCATGTGACGCTGAAATTGTTGGGGTGAGTTGATCAGCGGCGTCAGATCATGCGCACGCAAGATATCCGCGTCATCGTCCATGTGACCGGAAAACACACAGATCAATGGCCCCGGTCCGATAGCTTTGCGTACGACGACGCCTTCTTCGGCGACAGCAACAAAGAATTTGCGCACGCCAGCCTCGGCCAGCGCATCGGCAACAGGTCCGGCCCCCAGCCCATAGCCATCGGCCTTGACCACAGCCCCGGTTTCCACTTGCGTTTTTGCGTCGAGCGCCCGCCAATTGCTGACGAGCGCCTGAAGATTGATGGTCAGATGTGCGGTACTCATGATGCTGTTCATGACATTGGAATGCGGCAGGTCAAGAGGGTAGGCCACGATTTTTATTGCGATTTCCGGCGACATGGCGGCATTTGGCCGGATGCAGGCGGGTTTCATGGAAACAGCAGGACTTGGGCGTTGTACACGGACCAGGTTGTTTCGATCTGTTGGGGCAGTTCTGTGGCAGACACTGAATGCATGGCAATGCGCCGCTTGGCGCATGGTCTTCAACGCAACGATGGTATGTGATCCGGGTTGAAGCACTGATCCAGCAAGGGTTTGTTGTTGCTCAGATGGCGGGCCATCAGTTTTTTCTGGTGCTTGCCTCCGGGAATGTAACAGGCCGACGCCATCGTGGTGGGCGGTGACAGGTGCGGGAACAGCAACAACAGCTCGTCACGCGCCTGCGAGGTCAGGCTTGCCATCGCTTCGGGCCCTGCGAACAGGCTTTCGCTGGGGGCGCCATCGGCGTAAAGGACGATGTGACGGTCGAAGACGAGATGGAAATACGTGATCTCGGTCAGATCGGTGTCTACAAAAATTCCCGGTATCGCGGTCATGCGCGCGGCCGAGATCAGCACCGCATCAGTTCCGAACATGCGTTGCGCGATTCTGGACTGCACCAGCATCCTGTGTTGACGCGATACAAGCAGATCGCGCCGTGGCAGGCTTCGACCCAATGCGCCGGCCACGATGCGCACGGGGCGCAGTTTTGGGTACTTGAACAGATCAGTGCGATGCAATCTGCGCGACAAGGCCATCCGCAACGGCACAAGGGCGCCGTCATGACTAAGCACGAGATCGCCCGGCTGTAGAGACTCAACGGCGCGTTCGCCCTGATCGGTCATGATCCTGGTTCCGGCAGCAAAGCACGGCGCACCCGGGCTGGGGTTCGGATCAGGCACAAACGTTACCCCGTCGGTCGAAGACAGCGAGGCGGTATCATCGGTACCATTGGTGCCGACCTGATCCGATGTCTGACCGCTGGCCGCACCCTGCGTGGCGGTGACCTCGTCATCAAAAGACACAAAGCGCAAAACGGTCCCGTTGTCGTCCAGCGAAACGGCCCCGAACCGGTTTATCCGGGCGGATATGACATAATAGTCAAAATTCCCGACGGTGCTCATTGGGGCGGTTTCGATCAGGGTGGAACTGCGCAGGGTGCCGCTGGGATTATAAACCTGAACGCGCAGCCCGGCGACGGGATCCCCTGTCGGCACCCGGATTTCGATGAAATCATCGTCGGGGTCCGAGTTTGGCCCGTTCCGGTATCTTATTTCCGATATGATTGCAGGCACTGTTTCAAAACCCCGGCCGAAACGGCACAGCGGCAACCGCCGCTGTCATCAAGCTAGCGCGCATGGATGGGTTGGCCATACGCGCAGCTCTGAAACGGGGCGCGGCGGTCACCACCGGATCAGTACCCTTCGATCTGTCCGTCCTGCTGCCAGGGTTTGACCAGATTGCCAAATCTTGTGAACTGTGCCTCGAACGACAGTTCAATTGTGCCGATGGGGCCGTGACGCTGTTTGCCGACAATGATCTCGGCCTTGCCGTGCAGGTGTTCCATGGCGCGCTTCCACTCTTCCATCTTTTCCAGTTCGTGATCGCCGGGTTTTTCGCGCTCTTTATAATATTCTTCCCGGAACACGAACATGACGACGTCGGCATCCTGCTCGATCGAGCCCGACTCCCTCAGATCAGACAGTTGCGGGCGTTTGTCATCGCGGTTTTCGACCTGGCGCGACAACTGCGACAAGGCAACAACCGGAATGTTGAGCTCTTTGGCGATGGCTTTCATACCCATCGAGATTTCCGCGATTTCATTGACGCGATTGTCGGCCATGCCGCGACAGAGCTGCAAGTAATCTATCACCAGCAGGTCCAGGCCATGTGTCCGCTTCAACCGTCGCGCCCGGGCGGCCAGTTGAGCAATGGGCAGGGCAGGCGTGTCGTCTATGTATAACGGGCAGGCTTCCAGCGCCTTGGCCGCGTCAACGAAACGGCGAAATTCAGCCTCGGTCATGTCGCCCTGACGGATCTTGTGGGACGAGATTTCAGAAGCTTCCGCCAGAACCCGGCCTGCCAATTGCTCGGCGCTCATCTCAAGCGAGAAAAAGCCGACAACGCCACCATCGACGGCGCCATCGCTGCCGTCGGGTTTGGTTCCGCGTTTGTAAGCCTTGGCCACGTTGAACGCGATATTGGTCGCCAGCGAGGTTTTACCCATCGACGGACGCCCGGCCAGAATGATCAGGTCGGACGGGTGCAGACCACCCAGTTGCTTGTCCAGATCGGCCAGACCGGTGGAAATCCCTGCCATGCCGCCACCGCGCTGGTACGCCTCGTTGGTGACGTTGACGGCTTCTGTGACCGCCTTGAGGAAGGATTGAAATCCCTGTTCGGTCTGGCCCTGCTCGGATAGCTGATACAGTTGTTGCTCGGCCTCCACGATTTGTTCTTTTGGTTCGCTTGCCACATCGACGCGCGCCGCCTTGTCCGAGATATCCCGGCCCAGCCGGATCAGCTCGCGCCGAACGGCCAGATCATAGATCATCTGCGCATAGTCATGCACCGCAAAGGCGCTGATCGACGCGCCCGCCAGCTTGACCAGATACGCGGGGCCACCCAGTTCCTTCAGCCCTTCATCCTCGGCCATAAACGACTTCATTGTCACCGGAGACGCCAGCGTGTTCTTCGAGATGCGGTTGGCTGCAACCTCGTAAATCCGGGCGTGAACCGGATCATAGAAATGACTGGACCCAATGATTGCGGCGACCCGGTCATACAGATCGTTATTGGTCAGGATCGCACCCAGAAGCTGCTGCTCTGCCTCGATGGAATGCGGCATGGTTTCGGCGTTTTGAATCTGCGCCGCTGCCTGCTCGATACTGCTTATCTCGTTCATCATGTCCCCGCTGCCCGTTTGGGGTTTCTACACGCTGACAGGGCATGTCGGCTATCTGGAAATACCTGTGGCTAAGTTGCCCGATAGCCTTGGGATAACATCCAAGACAGCCAGATGTCAGGAATGAGTGTTCTGTATTATGTATGAATATGGCCTGATGTCACTATATATTGTTTCAAACAAGCCGATTCTTGTTGCTTTATCCCCAAACAGCCCACAGCACTTTTATGTGGATTTATTCGCGTCCTGCCACCCGCGCGGGTCGTTCAGAAAAGCTTCGACACCGCTAAGGGTTTCTTCGTCAAAGGTCTTTTGCGCCTTGGCTTGGGCCAGAACATCCCACCATGTACACAGCGAATGCAGCGTTATGCCGTGATCGCCCAGCGTTTTTTCGGTCTCGGGAAAGATGCCGTAATAAAAGATCACCGCGGTATGCCCGCAGGTGGCCCCGGTGTCCCGGATCGCATCGACAAAGGACAGTTTCGACCCGCCATCGGTGGTCAGATCCTCGACCAGCAGCACCCGCTCGCCTTCGGTCATAGCACCTTCGATGCGCGCGTTGCGGCCATAGCCTTTGGGCTTTTTGCGCACATAGGTCATTGGCAGGGCCAGCCGTTCGGCCACCATCGCGGCAAAAGGGATACCGGCTGTCTCCCCGCCTGCAATATTGTCAAAGGCTTCGAAACCCACATCGCGCAGGACCGTCACGGTCAGAAAGTCCATCAACGCGGACCGAATGCGCGGGTACGAGATCAGCTTGCGACAATCGATATAGGTTGGGCTGGGCAGGCCACTGGCCAGAGTGAACGGCTCACGCGCGTTGAAATGAACAGCCTTGATCTCCAACAGCATCCGCGCGGTCAGGCGGGCGATTTCGGTGCTATCGGGAAAGGAACTGGGGATCATGATGCGGCCTCGGGACATAGTGACATTGCGGGCTGATAGCCCGCCCGCACCCCCGGTGTCGAGAGGGCAAAGGCGCAAAAAAATAGCGAACCCTCAAGAGAGTCAGCCCATACGGTAAATGTCGATGCATGGTCGCAACAACGCAGGAGTTAGCGTATATCGCGTTTCGGGGTGCGGATATCCGCAGGCTTTATTCAGATGACCACTTTGAGCCCAATGTTGCCGATGCTGCGCGTCGAAAGAATGTCTGCAATAGTGATGGGATCATCAGATCCGATAATTCCGGTAGGAAACGCCATGAATTTTGTGAAACCGCTTACTCTTGTGAAAGACATAGAGAAGTCCATGTGCTTCCAGCCTGCCTTAGTCGTATCTGCCAGCTTCTCGATGTCTCATGTCCCG
>JBCCIK010000114.1:0-11042 GCA_039028255.1 Pseudomonadota bacterium
ATTCGCCGAGATACTTGGAGCTTGCGGTTATCCGCTGTGGCATAATTTGCCAAAAGGTCTGCTTGATCTGCTGTTTTCGGTTTTGCGTATCCATCTTCCTGATGGCTTGTTTCGAAAATCCCGGTCACTTTTCGCGCGTCTACAGATCCAGCTTTGGTGTGACACCACATGGGCAGCGCAACAAAATCAACTGATGTAAAGGCAAAAGCGGGCACGCCGAGAAGCGAGCCCAAAACGGGGGGAGCGGTCATACGGGTCAATCTGTGAGCCGCGATCCGCTCACCCCCTGACCCTGCCGAGTAACCCCCTCGTTAAAACCGGACTAGTGAACAGTTCGGCAAGGTCGTATCTGGATATAATTCGATGTTGTCGTATTTATTGCGAGAACGTGTCAGATATGAGTTAAATTCTGCCTTAATGATTAAAATTCATCTACTTGACGTTAGGTAAGATTTTGATTTCGCTGAGTTGCGGGTGCCGTGCGCGCGCTGATCCGCAGGTTTGCGGGGTCAACTCAGCATTCGTTTTGAAACGTCTTCCAGCAGATCACGCAATACAAATTCTCCGCCTTTCTCGGCCAGACCCTGATCGTACAAAATGAACGACAGGCCGTGCACGAAACTCCACAGGATAAAGCCGCGGCGGCGCACTTCTTCGGTGATCCCCGGTTCGTGCAGGCATTTTGCGACTTCGGATAATAGAATGCCAAAACTCTGCTGGCCGCCTTGTTCCAGACGCTCATCGGCAATGCGATCCGTGAACCCTCCGAATTTAAGGCGAAAGATACCCGGTTCGCGCAAAGCAAACGCGACATATTCCAGGCCAATGGCCGTGATACGATCATTTGTGCCTTCGGGGATACCGTCCAGCGCCGCAATCATGTTGTTGCGATGCCGATCCATGCCTTCCAGAACGGCTGCGACCAACATTTCTGTCTTGTCTTTGAAGTGCTTGTAGGGCGCAGCTGTTGAAACACCCGCCAACCGGCAGGCATCTGAAACGGAAAAGCTGTCAGGGCCTTTTTCTTCCACCAATTGACGTGTGGCTTCGATCAGTGCCGCCCGCAGATCGCCGTGATGATACGATTTTTTACCACCCGATCCTGACTTGGGTGTGGCGCCTGTCTCCAGATATTTTTCGCTGCTCGTCATGATCCAACATGTGGCAGATCACGTAATGCTTGTCAAAGTAAGAAGTTCTAACTTATGTTAGAGACACTAACTTGATGAGGTCTGTGATGCCGAAATCAACTACTCCTTCTGAAAAACGCCGTCAGGCCGGCCTGTTTGCGCGATTGGCGCGCGGCGGTCTTCGTCTGGGGCTGACCCTTTGTTTTGTTGCTGTGGCGGCTGGGGCCGTTCATTTTGGTGCAACAGAACTGATGCGCCGAGCCGAAGCCGTTCCAGCGCCGGATGCGGCCGCGCTGACGCCTGTATCCGTCACCCCCATTCAGCATGAAACCGGATACACGATTGATCGCTTTTTCATTGGTCAGGTTGAGGCACAGCGCAGTGCAGACATTTCATTCGAACTGAATGGCAGGCTGAATGATATTCTGGCCGATGAAGGGGATCAAGTTGCCAAGGGACAGTTGCTAGCAACGCTGGATGTGGCTTTGCTGAACGTCGAACGGGACCGATTGGCCGCATCGCGCGACGCAATCGCGGCGCAGCTGGGCTTTGCCCGAAAAACTGTCGAGCGCAATGCCAAGCTGATCGAGCAAGGCTTCACCAGCCAGGCGCGTCTGGATGAAGCTGTTGCGCGTCAGGATGAGCTGTTGTCTCGGATCGGAGAGTTGGACGCGGCGCTACAGGACGTGACTGTGCGTATCGAGAAATCCAGCGTCCAAGCACCGTTTGCAGGGCGCATCACGGCCCGCCATGTGGATGGTGGCGAAACGCTGCGGCCCGGCGATCTGGTTCTGGAAATGCTGGAAACAGTGTCGCCGCAGGTTCGGATCGGTATCCCGTTGGACATCGACCCCGCCTTGCTTTCGGATATTGAAATCGAGATTGCAGGCGTGGCGCACGCGGCAAGCCTTGCAACTCTGCGTCCGGATATCGATCCGCTGACCCGGACGCGGACGGCTGTATTCAACCTTGAGGGCGGGCCTGACGTTACGTTTGGACAAACGGCGCGGGTCCACATTGCTGAACCGGTTTCAGAGGCCGGAACATGGGTTCCGACCACATCGCTGAAAGAAGGCGTGCGGGGCCAGTGGACGTTGTTGGTTGCCGACGCTCAGAAAACCGTGCGTATGGCCAGCGTCGAGGTTCTGCACGCCGAGGACAAGCGCGTGTTTGTGCGTGGCAGTTTTCCTGACGGCACCGTGCTGATCGATCTGGGTCCGCAACGCGTGACGGTCGGACAACGTGTTGCCTTTGACATCGGCCAATAGTGGAGCGCGACGATGGAAACGCTGACTTTTCGCCATCCCAGGCTTGTCGCCCTGATCATTTTGGTTCTGGTTTCGGCCGGCTTGTCCTCGTTCCTGTCGCTTGGACGGCAGGAAGACCCGACCATTACAAATCTGTTCGCAACCGTGACAACGCAGTTTCCAGGTGCGGATCCTGAGAGAGTCGAGGCACTGGTAACAGCAGAGATCGAAGAAGAACTGCGCAAGATCGCCGAGGTGGATGAGATCGGCTCTGTCTCACGCTCGGGCGTGTCGGTTGTTTCTGTCGAACTGATTGAAACACTGGATGAGGCAACGATTGAACAGGTCTGGGCCGAAGCCCGCGATGCGGTGGATGATGCAAGGCAAAGGTTTCCCGCAGGTGTTCTGCCGCCCGAGTTCGACGCCGAAGGGGTATCGGCCTATTCTGCGGTGATCGCTGTTGCGGCAGACAACCCGGATTACCCGGTGACACTGTTGTCGCGCCACGCCGAGGCTCTGGGTGATCGGTTGCGGGCCATTCCGGCCACGCGTGCCGTTGATTATTTTGGTCAGCCCGACGAAGAAGTGCTGGTGAGTGTGGACATGGACAAGGCCGCCGCGCTGGGGCTGAGCGCGGCCGAGATATCGCAGCGGATCGCCGAAGCGGACGGTAAAATCCAATCTGGCCGGCTGCAATCCGACGTGGATCTGACCATCAACATAAGCGGCGAAATCGAAACTCTGGATCGGATTCGCAACATCGTGCTGCGTGAAAACACCGAAGGCGCGGTCGTTCTGCTGGGCGATGTTGCCAGCGTGGACCGCGGTGCACTGACCCCGCGGTCGTCGATTGCGTTTGCCAATGGCAGGCCGGCTGTTCTGGTCGGAGTGCTGGCGCAGGATGGCGTTCAGATCGACCGCTGGATGGGTTTTCTGCGGCAAGAACTTGAACAAGGCACGGCCGCCGTTCCGCTGGGTGTTCAAGAGATGCTGCTGTTCGATCAAAGCCAGTACACCACCGACCGTCTCAGCGAAGTTGGTGTCAACATGGCGATCGGTGTGAGCCTTGTGGTCGCCGTGCTACTGATCACTTTGGGCGTCCGGGCTGCCGCAATTGTTGCGTTGGTGCTGCCCATCGTTTCACTGGCCACTCTGGCCACCATGAACATGATCGGCCTGCCCATCCATCAGATGTCCGTCACCGGGCTGATTGTTGCGCTGGGCCTGCTTGTGGACGCAGCCATTGTGATGACGGATGAAATACGCCGCCGCCTGCAGGACGGCATGCAGCGTATCGACGCGGTGCGTGACGCGGTTCGGCGTCTTGCCGCACCACTGCTTGCGTCCACGGTGACAACGGCTTTGGCTTTCATGCCCATGATTCTCTTGCCCGGGCCGGCCGGTGATTTCGTCGGGGCCATTGCGATTGCCGTGGTGCTGATGCTGGTATGGTCCTTGTTTGTGGCCCTCACCGTTACGCCTGCAATTGCGGGCTGGGTTCTGTCGGACAAGACCCAGGCGGGCATGTTTCGCAACGGCATCAGTATTCCCGCACTTGCGCGCCTGTTCGAAGGCTCGATCCGTCTTGCGGTTGCAAATCCGGTGCGATCCATAGCGCTGGCCCTGGTTTTGCCGGCGCTGGGCTTTGCGGCATTCCCGAGCCTGACGGCGCAGTTCTTTCCGGGCGTGGACCGGAACCAGTTCTATATCGAGGTCGATATGCCCGGCGGCACGTCCATCACCACAACCGAGGCCGCCGCACGTCAGATCGACAGTATTTTGCTGGCGGATGACGGAGTAAAAAGCGTGTACTGGACAGTCGGCGAATCCGGTCCGGCATTCTATTACAACATCGTCGGCAATCGCTCGCAGGAGCCGGGGTTTGCGCAGGCGATGATCACAACGCAGACATCGGACGACGCGGCGCGGCTTGTCAGCGATCTGCAGGTCCGGCTGGACACAGATTTTCCCGATGCGCAGATTATCGTCCGCAATCTGGTCCAGGGTCCGCCGGTTGCTGCCCCGGTCGAGGTGAAAATCCAGGGTCAGGACATCACGGTTCTGCGCAATCTGGGCGATGAAGTCCGTTCAGTCATGGCAAATCTTGACCTTGTGACGCAGGCGCGTGCCAGCGTGAATGGCGGCAATCCTCAGATCAGGTTTGAAATTGATGAGGTCAAGGCCCGGCTGCTGGGTCTGGACGTTGCGGATATTGCAGGGCAACTGGATACTGCTCTGGTCGGCGTCACTGGGGGATCATTGATCGAAGGCACCGAACAATTGCCGGTGCGGGTGCGGTTCGGGCAGGACATACGCTCGGACCTGAGCGCGATTGCCAGCATGCCGATCCTGCTTCCCAACGCAGCGGTTGTTTCGGCCACAGGTGTTTTTCCGGCAGTGCCGCTGTCAGAGTTGGGGCAACCGGTGATCGAGCCTGCAGAAAGTGTTATCACGCGTACAAATGGCATCCGCGAGAACACGATTCAGGCCTTTATCGTACCGGGTGTCCTGCCCGAAGAGGCGTTGCGGGACGTGCTGGACGCACTGGACATGTCGGGCTTTGTTCTGCCACAGGGTTACACGATGTCTCTTGGTGGCGACAGTGACGCCAGGTCCAACACGGTCGGAAACCTGATGGCGTCGGTCGGCCTGATCGTGACATTGTCAATCGCAACGATCGTGCTGACGTTCAATTCATTCCGTCTGACACTGGTCACGCTTGTTGTATGCGTCCTGTCCGCCGGGTTGTCTATGTTGTCGCTGGCGATCATGCAATTCCCATTTGGTATTCAGGCCATCATCGGTGTAATCGGATCAATCGGCGTATCGATCAACGCTGCGATCATCATATTGACGGGTTTACAGCAGGACCCCGCTGCGCGCGCCGGAGACCATGACGCGATGGCCCGTGTCGTAACCGGGTCAAGCCGTCATATCATCTCGACAACAATCACAACCTTTGGCGGGTTTCTTCCGTTGATACTGGGGGGCGGTGCCTTTTGGCCACCGTTTGCAGTGGCCATAGCCGGTGGTGTGTTGTTGTCGACGGTCGTGTCATTCTATTTCACGCCGCCGGTTTTTGCCCTGTTGCACAGAACATCCAACAAGCGTTCACAGGCCATCACCGGGCAACAGCCTGATGCGCCACTTGGCAAGGTGCAACTGGTGGCCGAATAACAGGTGCTGACTGCGTTGCCATCACCGGGGCATTGATCGTGCAGATCGCCATATGTGTTATACCGAAAACGCATGGCGGCTAGTCCGAAATCGCCGTTGTTAGCGGTATCAATTCTTCCTATCTCAACAGTGTTCAAACAAGGAACTCTTAAACGTCGCCGGGGAATGCGCCCTGGCCCAGAAAGGAAATGAGATATGGCACATTCAGCTACATTGCCGCACACTGGATTGGACATCGCAGGACGGATCGCATCCCTGATCACGCGGGTGAAAACAGAACGCGCGCGCGCAGCAGATTACCGGCGCACATATTCGGAATTGCAGCGACTGAGCAACCGTGAACTGGACGACATTGGCATCCGGCGCTGCGACATCGCAGACATCGCGCACGAACAAGCGTATTGCGCGTAACACAATCTGGCAGCACTTGACAAAAAGGGGCGTCGTATCGGCGCCTCTTTTCATTTGGGCGCTGGCAGGCCATTTGCCGCGATGACAAGCCTTGCAAGACTGGCTGCAAAGCTGTATCGCGCTGCGGTGGGTGTTGACCCATAAGAATCAAAACCAAATTATGCCGTGGTTGGCCCATCACGCTTCGGGGGTCACATCCGGCTTAGGAGAAGCGACATGAAATTGCATGAATTGCGCGACAATCCCGGCGCATCCCCAAAACGCACCCGCGTTGGCCGTGGCCCGGGTTCGGGCAAAGGTAAAATGGGTGGCCGTGGTATCAAAGGCCAAAAATCCCGTTCGGGTGTGGCTATCAACGGATACGAAGGCGGCCAAATGCCGTTGTATCAGCGCCTGCCCAAGCGTGGTTTTAACAAGCCGAACCGCAAGGCGTTCGCTGTGATCAACCTGGGACTGATCCAGAAATTCATCGATGCCGGCAAGCTGGACGCCAAGTCTGCGATCACCGAAGACGCTCTGGTTGCATCGGGTCTGGTGCGCCGCAAACTGGACGGTGTGCGTGTTCTGGCCAAAGGAACCATCAGCGCAAAGGTGAACCTTGAGGTGACTGGCGCGTCCAAGTCCGCGGTTGAAGCGGTCGAAAAAGCGGGCGG
This sequence comes from Pseudomonadota bacterium, assembly GCA_039028255.1. Taxonomy (GTDB): domain Bacteria; phylum Pseudomonadota; class Alphaproteobacteria; order Rhodobacterales; family Rhodobacteraceae; genus Ruegeria. Next base: position 6,619 of record JBCCIK010000114.1, read on the forward strand.
CTCACTTCAGGTCACAAAAGCTGCTGCGGCAGAGTAAGCGCTTGTGAGCGGGCCAAGACCCGCTTACATAGACGTGACAGTTTTCCAAGACGCCGTCCGAGCCGGAAAACGGTTCCGGGCGGCGTTTGCATAAGAGAGACCGATTTATGGTATCAGCAGCAGAACAAATGGCAGCCAACACAAGCTGGGCTGCTTTGGGTAAAGCCACCGATCTGCGCAACCGCATCCTGTTCACGCTGGCATTGCTGATCGTCTACCGTCTGGGCACCTTCATCCCGGTACCCGGCATTGACGGACAGGCACTGCGCGAGTTCATGGAACAGGCGGGGCAGGGCATCGGCGGCATGATATCGATGTTCACCGGTGGTGCGCTGGGGCGGATGGGCATCTTTGCCCTAGGTATCATGCCCTACATCTCGGCGTCGATCATCGTGCAACTGCTGACATCCATGGTGCCCTCGCTCGAACAGCTTAAGAAAGAAGGCGAGCAAGGGCGCAAGAAAATCAACCAGTATACGCGGTTTGGTACTGTGGCGCTGGCCACGGTTCAGGCCTACGGGCTGGCGGTGTCGCTGGAATCGGGCGATCTGGCGACCGATCCGGGCCTGTATTTCCGCATGTCGACCATGATCACGCTTGTCGGTGGCACGATGTTCCTGATGTGGCTGGGTGAACAGATTACCGCGCGCGGTATCGGCAACGGCATATCCTTGATCATCTTCGTCGGCATCATCGCCGAAGTTCCGGCAGCATTGGCGCAGTTCTTTGCCAGCGGACGCAGCGGCGCAATCAGCCCTGCCGTGATCGTTGGGGTGATTGTGATGGTCATCGCCGTGATCACCTTTGTGGTGTTCATGGAGCGTGCACTGCGCAAGATTCACATTCAGTACCCGCGCCGTCAGGCCGGAATGAAAGTTTACGAAGGCGGGTCCAGCCACCTGCCGGTCAAGGTCAACCCGTCGGGCGTGATCCCTGCGATCTTTGCCAGTTCGTTGTTGTTGTTGCCGGTTACCATCTCGACCTTCTCTTCGGGCGCGGCCAATGGTCCGGTCATGTCGTGGTTGCTGGCCAATTTTGGCCCGGGTCAGCCGCTGTATCTGTTGTTCTTTGCTTCGATGATCGTCTTCTTCGCCTATTTCTATACGTTCAACGTGTCGTTCAAACCGGATGATGTGGCAGACAACCTCAAAAAGCAGAACGGCTTTGTTCCGGGTATCCGTCCCGGCAAGAAAACCGCCGAGTATCTGGAATACGTGGTCAACCGCGTGCTTGTTCTGGGCTCGGCCTATCTGGCAGCGGTCTGCCTTTTGCCAGAGATTCTGCGAAACCAGTACGCCATTCCGTTTTATTTCGGCGGTACATCGGTTTTGATTATCGTCTCTGTGACCATGGACACAATCCAACAGGTTCAGAGCCACTTGCTGGCGCATCAATACGAAGGGCTGATCGAAAAGTCCCAACTGCGTGGCAAGGGTAAAAAACGCGGCAAAAAGGGAACCGCTCGTCGATGAACATCATTATTCTGGGCCCTCCGGGGGCGGGTAAGGGGACGCAGGCGCAACACCTGGTCCAAACACGCGGCATGGTGCAGCTAAGCACGGGTGACATGCTGCGCGAAGCCAAGGACAGCGGAACCGAAATGGGCAACCGTGTTGCCGAGGTGATGGCCAAGGGCGAACTGGTTACCGATGAAATCGTCATCGGCCTGATCCGAGAAAAGCTGGAAGCCGGCGCCGAGGGTGGTTTTATCTTCGACGGTTTCCCACGCACGTTGGCGCAGGCGGACGCGCTGGGTGCGTTGTTGGCGGAAAAAGGCCAAGACCTGGATTTCGTGATCGAGCTTCAGGTGGATGACGAAACGCTGGTCCAGCGCATCGTCAACCGCGCCGAAGAAGCCCGCGCCGCGGGTCAGCCGGTGCGTGCGGATGATAACGAAGACAGCGTCCGTATTCGCCTGATGGAGTATTATAAAAAGACCGCTCCGTTGATCGGGTATTACCACGCCAAAGGTGATCTGCGCCCGGTGGATGGTCTGGCGGATATCGGTGACGTTACCGCGTCGATCGAGGCCGTTCTGAGTTGAACGGAAGCACCAAAATTGCCGTGCCTGAGCAACTTTCCAATTCGTTTGCAAGGTACGGCGATCTTCTACGGTCCGAGCGAAGAACTTGCATATTTGTTCTGGTGGTAGGCTTTCTGGTGTTTTTCCCAGCAGCAGCACTTTTTTTCGAGTGGGTTGCAGCTCCTCGCTCTTTCAGCGATCTTTCGTTTTTGTCGTTGAGTTACTGGGCAATGTACTTAGCCGTCTTCTGGTCGGTTGTTCGAATTGTCTGGAAACCGATAGAGGAAAAGAAGCGAGAAATCGAAGTCGAGTTTTCGCAATGTGGGCTGCGGATTTTTCAAGTCAGAGGCACAAAGTTCGACATTGCAAAACTTGAGGACTAAAAACGCTGCTGAATGTCCTTGACGACAAGACCAAAACCCCATATCGACCCACATCCCTATGGGAATCGCAATTGCGTGCGGGATTCGTCTGGCGCGCTTTTACCACCTCGTACAAATGCTGGACCCACTGGCCTCACTGCCACGGTCAAGTGTTGTGAAAAAAGGTTCTGGAGCTACGGAACCGCAACAAAAAAGGAAAGTGACACGTGGCACGTATTGCCGGCGTAAACATCCCGACTGCCAAGCGGGTACCAATCGCCCTTACATATATCACCGGAATCGGCAACACTTCGGCCAAAGCGATCTGCGAAGCCGTGGGCATTGAAGCGCACCGTCGCGTCAACGAGCTGTCCGACGCCGAAGTTCTGGCCATCCGCGAGCACATCGACGCAAACTTCACCGTCGAAGGTGACCTGCGTCGTGAAGTTCAGATGAACGTCAAGCGCCTGATGGACCTGGGCTGCTATCGCGGTCTGCGTCACCGCCGCAACCTGCCGGTTCGCGGTCAGCGTACCCATACCAACGCCCGTACCCGCAAAGGCCCCGCAAAGGCCATCGCTGGTAAGAAGAAATAAGGGAGGGTTTGACTGATGGCACGTGACAAGACTCGCGTTAAGCGCAAAGAGCGTAAGAACATCGCATCGGGCGTTGCCCATGTGAACTCGACCTTCAACAACACCAAGATCCTGATCTCGGACGTACAGGGCAACGCCATCTCGTGGTCGTCTGCCGGTACTATGGGCTTCAAGGGATCGCGGAAATCGACACCCTACGCTGCTCAGATGGCTGCAGAAGATGCAGGCAAAAAGGCGCAGGAACATGGCGTCAAGACGCTGGAAGTCGAAGTTCAGGGCCCCGGTTCGGGTCGCGAATCGGCTCTGCGTGCGCTGGCTGCAGTGGGCTTCAACATCACGTCGATCCGTGACGTGACTCCGATTGCTCACAATGGCTGCCGCCCACCGAAGCGTCGCCGCGTCTAAGCGATTTTGAATTGAGCTGGGGCTGTGTTTTTGCACGGCCCCAGCACGTCATTTTGAACCTCGGGCGTCTGCACCTTGTTGGTCATGGGGCGCGGACAGGAATGGAGGGATTACATGATCCACAAGAATTGGGCTGAATTGATCAAGCCGACCCAACTGGACGGCAAGCCAGGCAATGATCCCGCGCGTCAGGCAACCCTGGTTGCTGAACCGCTGGAGCGCGGCTTTGGTCTGACCTTGGGCAATGCGCTGCGCCGCGTGCTGATGAGCAGTCTGCAAGGTGCTGCCATCACCAGCGTTCAAATCGACAACGTCCTGCACGAGTTTTCCTCGGTCGCGGGTGTCCGCGAAGACGTTACCGACATCATCCTGAACCTCAAGCAGGTCGCCCTGCGCATGGAAGTCGAAGGACCCAAGCGTCTGTCGATCAATGCCAAAGGACCCGCGGTTGTCACCGCAGGCGACATCAGCGAAAGCGCTGGTATCGAGGTTCTGAACCGCGACCACGTCATCTGCCACTTGGACGATGGCGCCGACCTGTTCATGGAACTGACCGTCAACACCGGTAAGGGTTACGTTTCGGCTGAGAAAAATAAGCCCGAAGACGCACCTATCGGCCTGATCCCGATCGACGCGATCTATTCGCCGGTCAAAAAGGTCGCCTATGACGTTCAGCCGACCCGCGAAGGTCAGGTTCTGGACTATGACAAGCTGACCTTGAAGATTGAAACCGACGGGTCGATCACGCCGGAAGACGCGCTGGCTTTTGCCGCTCGTATTCTGCAGGATCAGCTGTCGATCTTCGTCAACTTTGATGAGCCGGAATCGGCTGGCCGCCAGGACGAGGACGATGGTCTGGAGTTCAACCCGCTGCTGCTGAAGAAAGTGGACGAGCTGGAGCTATCGGTCCGGTCTGCAAACTGCCTGAAGAACGACAACATCGTTTACATCGGCGACCTGATCCAGAAAACCGAAGCCGAGGTGCTGCGCACCCCGAAC
>JBCCIK010000115.1:0-10780 GCA_039028255.1 Pseudomonadota bacterium
ACGATACATCTCCGTTGGTGGGGCCGGCCGCCGCCCACGGCGCGGCGCCGGGCCCAAGGCCAAACGCGCTATCGGCGTAGCCGATGGCGTATTTCGGGCGCGGGAGCTTCTGGATTTGCATCAGCGTCCGGACAGATGGTGGTTCAAACCGGATGGGTAAAGCGCCGGTCCACCTCTATCAAGATCGTGCAGATCGAACCAGCGTGCGGTGCAAACCACGCCACTGTATTCACGGAATGAAATCGGTGCGTCGGGCAACGCCGGGCCTGAGATCGTCGACACATCGGCAACGAAGATAACCTCGTGCCCCTGTTGGCCTTCGTGCCGATAGATATTTTCCAAAACAAAAGGAGGGCCATCGATCTGAACATGCAAGTCAAGCTCTTCCAAAAACTCTCGTTTCAACGCGGCTTGCCAACTCTCGCCAAACTCGACCGACCCGCCCAACGGGCGCACACCTTTCAGCCTGCCACTGTCATCGTAGACTTCAGCCACCAGCAATCTGCGCCCCCGCCACAACAGTCCAATTGCCTTGACGCAAATGCGAGGGTCCGGTCGCCAGATTGTCATGGTTGTCTCCTAAAATGAGATATTATACCGGCTAACTTTGCCGTTTAGGCGCTGCATTCCCTGAGTTTCCTGTTTTTTTTGGGTGTTCCACCATAATCTGGAAGGCAAGGCACTTCACGACGGTTCGCAGCGGTTGCAGATCGCCCCGCCCGAGTCTCGTCATTCAAACACTTTAATTAATTGGAGCTTTTTGAACCTGGGGACAGAGTGCCTGAAGTTCCAACATATCCAGCGGATGCAAATGCATTGGCAAGTCGGTCCAGTGGCCGCAGCTGCCAGAAGCGGTCTATACAGCTCGCGATTTAGTTGCAGTTGAGGTTCTACTTTCCGCACGCCACTATCCCATAATGATCTATGTCTTGGCCTACCCAGAATTTGATCCTTCCTGTGCGCACCGAATTTGCGAATTTCGGACGAAACACGAACCTCATAGGGCCAAGCTCGTTCCACCACATATTACGCTGGTGTTTGGAGCGAAGCACGCGCACTTGCAGATCATCACAGAATTGGTTGAGACAGCTACCAGCCAAATGCAGGCGTTTCCGATCTCTTTCGACGATCACGCAATCGAGTTTGACCCTTTTGAACAAAAGTACAAAATCTTCCTGTTCTGTGGCAACGGAAGCGTCAGGGTGACCGCTTTGCACAATCAACTCTGCAAGGGGGAACACGTCGCAGAATTAAACTCAACACATCCGTTTAGGCCGCATATGACAATAGCAACCTATGAGAGGCGCGCAGACATTGAGCGCGTAGACATTTCGGATGCTGGGGTCCTTCCGCTTCATGGAAAGCTACGTGCTCTGGATGTCGTACGTTTTGCGAATGGTGAGCTATCAAGGCTCATGACAGCCCCGTTTCTTCAATTGGTATGATCTCTGAACAGCCACTGAGAAAGGCTGTTCCGTCCGCAGCATTCGATGTTGGCAATTGCCCGGATCACAACACCCCACCCGACCGGCAGGTGGAGTGTTGCTGGTTGTCTGGGCGTAACTCATAGATGCCGGACGGCCCCTTTGGCTGCGCTGGTTGTCAGTTTGGCATAGGCTTTCAGCGCCGTGGACACTTTGCGTTTGCGTGGTGCGGCTGGCAACCAGCCTTGCGCATCCTGTTCTTTGCGCCGTTCAGCAAGTTCGTCATCAGAAACGGCCAAGTGGATCGAACGGTTGGGAATGTCGATCTCGATTGTGTCGCCGGGGCGCACAAGTCCGATTTCTCCGCCCTCGGCAGCCTCAGGAGAGACATGTCCGATGGACAAGCCCGAGGTGCCGCCCGAAAACCGACCGTCTGTAAGCAGCGCGCAGGCTTTGCCCAGACCTTTGGATTTCAGATACGAGGTCGGGTACAGCATTTCCTGCATGCCCGGTCCGCCGCGAGGACCCTCGTACCGGATCACCACAACATCGCCTGCCTTTACTTTGCCGGTCAGAATATCGTTCACGGCCTGATCCTGGCTTTCGCAGACATAGGCCGAACCGGTAAAAGTCAGGCTGCTGGCATCCACGCCAGCTGTTTTCACGATACAGCCGTCGCGCGCGATATTACCAAACAGCACCGCCAGCCCCCCATCCTGACTGAATGCATGCTGTTTGTTGCGGATCACACCGTTTTCGCGATCGGTATCAAGCTCTTTGTACCGGTTCGACTGGCTGAACGCCTGTGTGGTGCGGACCCCGCCCGGCGCTGCCTTGAACAGGTCTTGCGCGGCGGGGTTGTTGGCAATCTTGATATCCCAATTGGCAATCGCCTCACCCATCGTCGGAGTATGAACCGTGCTGCAATGCTGATGGAACAGGCCCGCCCGGCTGAGTTCGCCAAGGATCGAGAAGATGCCGCCGGCGCGGTGAACGTCCTCCATATGCACGTTTTCGGTGTTGGGCGCGACTTTGCACAGGCAGGGTACCTTGCGGCTAAGGCGGTCCATATCGGTCATGGTGAAATCGACGCCGCCTTCGTAGGCGATGGCCAGCAGGTGCAGAACGGTGTTGGTCGATCCGCCCATCGCAATATCCAGGCTCATCGCATTTTCGAAGGCATCGAATGTGGCGATCTCGCGCGGCAGGAATCCTTTTTCGTCCAGTTCATAGTGGCGCTTGGTGATTTCCACGATCCGACGACCGGCTTCCAGAAACAGGTTCTTGCGGTCTGAATGCGTCGCCAGGGTCGACCCGTTGCCTGGCAAGGCCAGACCCAGCGCCTCGGCCAGACAGTTCATCGAATTGGCAGTGAACATGCCTGAGCATGATCCGCAGGTCGGGCAGGCGTTTTCCTCGATGTGATGAACCTGTTCATCGGTAAACTTGTCGTCTGCTGCGGCGACCATCGCATCCACCAGATCGATCTTTTTCATTTCAAGATCGTCGATGTCGATCTTGCCGGCCTCCATTGGCCCGCCCGAAACAAAGATCGCCGGAATGTTCAGGCGCATGGCAGCCATCAGCATGCCCGGAGTGATCTTGTCGCAGTTCGAAATGCAGACCATCGCATCCGCGCAATGCGCGTTGACCATGTATTCAACCGAATCTGCGATCACTTCACGTGAAGGCAGCGAATACAGCATGCCATCGTGACCCATCGCGATACCGTCATCAACGGCGATTGTATTGAACTCTTTGGCAACGCCGCCCGCTGCTTCGACCTCGCGCGCAACCATCTGGCCCAAATCCTTCAGGTGCACGTGGCCCGGTACAAACTGGGTGAACGAATTGACAATGGCGATGATCGGCTTGCCGAAATCGCCGTCCGTCATGCCTGTGGCACGCCACAGGCCCCGGGCGCCGGCCATATTGCGGCCATGGGTGGAGGTTCTTGATCGGTACATTGGCATGATGCTGTTTCCCTTTTGCCCTACCTGCGGTATTTGGGTGCGTATGTTATAGCGCACGTACCACATGTGCGCTATAACGCACAAGAGATATCGTAGGGCGTGGCAATGGAATCGGACGAAATCACCCTGAAACTGCGGGATGTGCGGGCGGCTGCGGGTCTGAGCCTGTCGAAAGCCGCAGAGCTTACCGGCGTCAGCAAAGCGATGCTAGGTCAGATTGAGCGGGGCGAATCAAGCCCGACCATCGCCACCTTGTGGAAAATCGCCAAGGGGTTTCAGCTACCTCTCAGCGCATTGATCGGGTCACAGACTCTGCGTGATCCAAAGGTCGAAGGGGTGTTTTGCACTGTGACCTTTCCCGGCAGTCTTGAGGTCAAGATCGTGTTCCCCTTTGATCCTGTGCTGGGGGCCGAAACCTTTCATGTCGCGCTGAAACCTGACCAATGCCACGAGTCCTCGGCACATGCGTCCGGCGTCACCGAAGAGGTGTTTGTGCTGGATGGTGCTCTGGATATCCAGAGTGACGGTGAATGGTTGTCGTTGCGGGCGGGTCAAGGCTTGCGTTTCGCCGCCGACCTGCCGCACAGCTACCGTGCCGGGCCTGATGGGGCACAATTTCTCAATATGCACCATTATGCGCACATGGCTGCGCAACTTGCGATTTGAACGCGGAGCTTTTGAATTGACTCAATTTCTGAGTGCGCTGACATGGGCGGATGCCATCGGGTCGGTGGGTGCGCTTGCGGTGATCTTGGCCTATTTCGCCACGCAGATGCGGATGATGCATTCCAGCGATCTGGCGTTTCCGGTGATTAATCTGATCGGATCGATCCTGATCGTTTTTTCCTTGCTGCAAAATTTCAATCTTGCCTCGATGTTCATCGAGTGCTTCTGGATCGCTATCAGCCTGATCGGCATCATTCAGTTTTTCCGCCTGCGCCACAGGGCCTGAGGGCGGGAAAACCTTGAACCTGATCCGTGGCGCGTATAGGGGAAAGCCTGCGCGCCAAACCGGAGGCTCTGATGCAGGACGATCCCAAAACCCTCGTATCCACACAATGGCTTGCCGCCCACTTGAAAGACCCGGATTTAAGGGTTCTGGATGCGTCCTGGTATCTGCCGCAACAGGGTCGGGATGCCCAGGCGGAATACGCCGCCGCGCATATTCCCGGCGCCCGGTTCTTTGATATTGACGAGATTTCCGATCGTCGTTCGGATCTGCCCCATATGGTGCCCCCGGTTGAAAAATTCATGTCCCGTCTCAGGGCCATGGGTGTCGGTGATGGGCATCAGATTGTTGTTTACGATGGTGCGGGCCTGTTTTCGGCTGCGCGTGTCTGGTGGCTGTTCCGCCTCATGGGGCAGGGCAATGTCGCCGTGCTGGATGGCGGTTTGCCGAAATGGCAGGCCGAAGGGCGCGAGATTGAAGACCTGCCTCCCGTTATCCGTGATCGCCACATGACCGTGCGCGTGCAGAACCAGATGGTGCGCGATGTCACGCAGGTTTCGGCCGCAGCCAAGCTTGGGGATCATGAGATTATTGATGCCCGGTCCGCCGCCCGCTTCGCCGGTACCGAGCCCGAACCGCGCGAAGGGCTGAGGTCGGGCCATATCCCGGGATCACGCAACGTCCCGTACGGGGCTCTGTTGAACCCGGATGGCACACTGAAATCCCCCCAAGAGTGTCGCGCCGCGTTCGAGGCCGCAGGGGTGGACCTGTCCAAACCCGCGATCACCAGCTGCGGCTCTGGCGTGACCGCGGCAATCCTGAGCCTGGCGCTGGAGCGTATGGGCAAGACAGACCACGCGCTTTATGACGGTGCCTGGGCGGAATGGGGTGCCTTTCCGACCTTGCCCGTCGCAACCGGAGAGACCTGATGTTCGAGAACCTCAAACCGCAGCCAGCCGACAAGATTCTGGCGCTGATGCAGATGTACCGCGAAGACCCGCGCGATCAGAAGATCGATCTGGGTGTCGGGGTTTACAAGAACGCGGACGGGGTCACCCCGGTCATGCGCGCGGTCAAGGCCGCCGAAAGACGCATTCTGGAAGAGCAGGAGACCAAGGCATATACCGGTCTGGCAGGCGATCCGGCCTATGCAGATGCAATGATCGGTCTGATCCTCGGCACCGCAGTTGCACGCGGCAACATTGCAGCCGTGGCCACGCCTGGCGGAACCGGCGCCTGTCGTCAGGCGTTTGAGATGGTCCGCATGGCCAACCCTGCGGCCCGCGTGTTTGTGTCGAACCCGACCTGGCCGAACCATCTGTCGATCCTGAACTATCTGGGACTGGACACCGTCCAATACCGTTATTTTGACGGCGAAACCCGCAGTGTTGATTTTGACGGTATGATCGAGGATCTGAAGACCGCAAAAGCTGGTGACGTAGTTCTTCTGCACGGCTGCTGCCACAACCCGACCGGCGCCAACCTGAACATGGTACAGTGGCAAGAGGTTGTGAACCTGATCAATGCCCGGGGCCTGGTGGCGATGATCGACATTGCCTATCAGGGGTTCGGCAACGGTCTGGAAGAAGACGCCCAGGCGACCCGTCTGGTGGCCGCGTCGGTAAACCGCTGTTTGATTGCGGCGTCCTGTTCCAAGAATTTCGGTGTGTATCGTGAGCGCACTGGCCTTTTGATGGCGATCAGTGATGAGGCCGGGCAGACGGATCTGAATCAGGCGACTTTGGCCTTCCTGAATCGCCAGAACTATTCCTTTCCACCCGATCACGGCGCGCGGGTCGTGACCACAATCCTGACTGACGACGCGTTGCGCGCCGACTGGGCTGCCGAACTTGAAGAGGTGCGTCTGTCGATGCTGGGCCTGCGTCAGCATCTGGCGGACGAGTTGCAACGGTTCAGCGGGTCGGACCGGTTCGGCTTTGTCGCCCAGCATCGCGGTATGTTCACGCGTCTGGGCGCGGCACCCGAACTGGTCGAGCAGCTGCGCAACGAACACGGGATTTACATGATTGGCGACAGCCGCCTGAATATCGCTGGTCTGAACGCAAAAACAGTTCCGATTCTGGCCGAAGCGATTGTCAGCGTCGGCATCTAAAATACACGTGTCAAAACAAAGAAAACCCGGGCGACGACGCCCGGGTTTTTTAGTTTGTCAGACCAGGCTTCAGCCTTTGGAGAACTCGGGATAGGCTTCCATACCCAGTTCGGCCATATCCAGACCGTTGATCTCGTCCTCTTCACTGACGCGGACACCGACGGTAGCTTTCAGGATCGACCACAGGATCAGTGCGCCGACGAAGGTAAAGATGCCGTAAGCGACAATGCCTGTCAGCTGGGTGATCAGATTGGCCTCACCATAAAAGATGACGGCGATTGTACCCCAGATGCCGGCAAACAGGTGTACCGGGATGGCACCAACCACGTCGTCGATCTTGAGCTTGTCCAACATCGGAACTGTCACGACCACGATGATACCGCCCACGGCACCAATCCACAGCGCACCGAACAAGGACGGCGCCAGCGGTTCGGCGGTGATCGAAACCAGCCCGGCCAGCGCGCCGTTCAGCACCATTGTCAGGTCAGGCTTTTTGTACATGATCTGAGTCAGGATGAGGGCTGCGACAGCACCCGAAGCGGCTGCCATATTGGTGTTGGCGAAGATGCGCGACACATCCGATACGTCACCCACCGTGCCCATGGCCAGCTGCGAGCCGCCATTGAACCCGAACCAACCCAGCCACAGGATAAAGGTACCCAGGGTTGCCAGCGCCAGATTCGATCCCGGGATCGGGATGACCTTGCCGTCCTTGTACTTGCCAATCCGCGGGCCAAGGATGATACAGCCCGCCAAGGCCGCCCAGCCGCCGACCGAGTGCACAACCGTCGAACCGGCGAAGTCCGAGAAACCAGCTTCGGACAACCAGCCGCCGCCCCACTGCCACGATCCGGAGATCGGGTACAGAACACCGGTCAGCACGATGACGAAGATCAGGAATGGCCACAGCTTGATCCGTTCGGCTACAGCGCCCGACACGATGGATGCGGTTGCGGCGACAAACACCAGCTGGAAGAAAAAGTCCGAACCGATCGATGCGTAATCCAGCGCCGCTTCCTCTGCCGGCACGCCAACAGGATCAAGAACGGTGGTTGCAAAGAACGGGCCGACCCAACCGGGGATGATCCAGCCGTCTCCGGGATACATCAGGTTAAAGCCGATCAGCCAGTACATGATCGCGGCAAAGGAAAACAGCGCCACGTTCTTGGTCATCTGCATGGCCACGTTTTTCGAACGTACCAAGCCACCTTCGAGCATGGCAAAGCCTGCTGCCATGAAAAAGACCAGGAAACCGGCCATCAGGAACAGCAGCGTGGTAAAGATGTATTGGGTATGCAGCGCGGGTTCGCCCGTTGCGGCGGCCTCTTGCGCCAGTCCCATCTGCGGCAGCGCGACAACCGCGGCAGCTGGGATAAGAGATTTCATCAGGTTCATTGTCAGTCCTCGAGTAATAGGTTTTGGGGGCGCTCAGAGCGCCTCCTCGTTGGTTTCCCCGGTCCGCACGCGCAGGGCGTGCTCGACATCGAGGACGAAGATCTTGCCGTCGCCGATCTTGCCGGTCTTGGCGGTGTTGGTGATGGTCTCGACGATCTGATCGGCCATTGTTGCAGGCACTACAATCTCGAGCTTGATCTTGGGCACAAAGTTCACTGCATACTCGGCCCCACGGTAGATTTCCGTGTGTCCGGATTGCGAGCCAAAGCCCTTGATTTCGGTTACCATCATGCCGCGCACGCCAGCCTGGGTCAGTGCTTCGCGCACCTCCTCGAGCTTGAACGGCTTGATTGTCGCTATGATCAGTTTCACGTCATACCCCTCTGCTTCCCCGGTCGGGCCGGGTCGTTATGCACGTGCAGAAAAAGAGCCTGACCGAACGCTGTTAGGAACGTTTTCCAGCACTGATCGCAGGGTAAAACATCACGAAATTGCACAATTTTTGCACAAAATGCACAATCTGCTTAATTTTTATGCGTAAAAGTAAGGGGAATTTCCGGAAAATCGGACCTCTACATCGTTCCGTCCTCAAGGTATGGTGATGCAAAAGCATAACCGGGCAGAGTTTGAGCATGACTGAGTCCAGACGCCGCAAACCAAAGCTGGTCGCGGACAAAAGATATCCGTCGAAAGGCCGCAAGCCGACGGCGTCCAAACGTGCTGCAAAACCGGCGGGCCGGAAATCCACGGCGCGCAAGACGGCCGCGCGCAAAACAACACGCAAGACGTCACGCAGACGCTCGGGTGGCAAGGGCGGTGGTTTTTTTCGCCGGCTTTTGCGCTGGTTCGGTCGGCTGATTTGGGGCGTAACCTGGCGCGCAGGTGCGGTTGTGGCAATGCTGCTCGCGGTTGCGGTCGGCATCGTTTACACCACGCTGCCGGATTTGGATTCCCTTTTGGATGGACGGGCGCGTGGCTCGGTCACCTTGTTGGATCGCGATGGCAAGGTGTTCGCCTGGCGCGGCGATCAGTTTGGTGGCGTCATCACCACCGATACCGTGTCACCTCATCTCAAAAACGCCGTTGTCGCGACCGAGGACAAACGCTTTTATCGTCACCTCGGCGTCAGCCCACGCGGTGTGGCCAGCGCCGTACGCATCAATCTGAGCGAGGGGCGCGGCCCGCTGTCGGGTCATGGCGGTTCCACCATCACCCAGCAAACCGCCAAGCTGCTGTGTCTTGGGGTTCCCTACCATGCCGACCAATGGGACTCAGAGGCAGCCTACGAAGCTGATTGCCGGCAGGGTTCTTTGTGGCGCAAGGCAAAAGAAGCCGTCTACGCGATAGCCATGGAGGTCAAATACTCAAAAGACGAAGTTCTGACGGTTTATCTGAACCGTGCCTATCTGGGGTCGGGCACGCGCGGGTTCGAAGCCGCCAGCCAGCGGTATTTTGGCAAATCCGCCGCCGAAGTTTCCCCGGCAGAAGCCGCGATGCTGGCCGGTCTTTTGGTTGCCCCGACGCGGTATGCGCCCACCAACAACCTGCAACGCTCGCAGGACCGGGCGCGGCTGGTGGTTGGTCTGATGGAAACACAAGGATATCTGTCTGCGGCGCAAGCCAGCGAGGCCCGCAGTCGACCCGCGCAGTTATCCGAAGCAGCGGCAGCGCGCGCCGGTGGCTATTTTGCCGATTGGGTCATGGCCAGCGGACCTGAATTCTTTACCCGCAACACCACCGAGGATGTGGTGATCCGCACAACCCTGGATCAGCGGATACAGACGTCTGCGGAAGAGGCCTTGAAATTCATTTTCCAGGAAAAGGTGCGCGAAGGGTCGAAGGCGCAGGCGGCTATAGTTGTGATGTCCGCAGACGGCGCCGTGCGCGCCATGGTCGGAGGCCGTAAAACACAGGTGTCAGGTGCGTTCAACCGCGCCACCCAGGCGCTACGGCAGACAGGGTCTTCGTTTAAACCATTTGTCTACGCCGCTGCGCTGGAACTGGGGTATTCGCCGTATGACACCGTAATGGATGAACCCTATTGCGTCAGCATTCCCGGCTCTGGACAGTGGTGTCCCAAGAACTACACCAACAAGTTCTATGGGCGGGTCACACTGGCAGATGCCCTGAAAAACTCGCTAAACATTCCGGCCGTGAAAGTGGCCGAGATTTCCGGGCTCGAAAATGTACGTACGGTTGCCAGCAATTTCGGCATTGCCAGCGATCTGGCGCAGGGGCCGGCCTTGGCCCTGGGTGCGTCGGAAAGCACGCTGATCGAAATGACAGGGGCCTATGCCGGGATACTGAACGGCGGCTCTGCCGTCGAACCGTATGGTCTGACCGAGCTGAGGCTTTTGGGGGATGACGATCCAGTCATGGTCACCACAACCGGCATCGGCGAGCGCGTCATCAACGACAATGCGGCCAGGCAACTGACCTGGATGATGGAACGTGTGGTCTCGGAAGGTACAGGTGGCCGGGCGCAATTGCCGGGCTGGCAGGTGGCAGGCAAGACCGGCACGACTCAGGCCGCGCGGGATGCTTGGTTCATCGGGTTCACAGCCGATTATGTGGCGGGCGTCTGGATGGGCTATGATGACAACACGCCCCTGTCCGGTGTGACAGGCGGCGGACTGCCTGCCGAAATCTGGAAAGAAACCATGCTGCGTGTCACTGACGGGATGACGCCAACACCGTTGCCCATGATCGTGCCGGACCCGCCGGTTCAGGTTGCTCAGCCACAGCCCCGCCGCAGGCAGGGCGGATTTGAACGTGCGGTGAATCAGCTGCTTAGAGATATTTTCGGAAACTAAAGCAACCCGTCTTTAACCTGAGACATATCCTGCAGCCTTGAAGTAGTTCCAGCACTCGTGAGATGGGTAGAGATCGCAGACTTCGGCGATTGCGTCGAACATGTCGTTGAAGG